>JAZNLY010000065.1:0-30566 GCA_045579305.1 Candidatus Fimenecus sp.
TTTTTGATATATTAAAAAAGAAAGAGCCTTTGACTGATGAACAATTGAAAATGGAACATTTATGGGAATTGTGGCGTCTTGAAGAAGTACCTGAACCATATAATACACTTATGACATATTATAAGGAAATCAAAAAAGAAGGTCACACAAGATTTTTCATAAATATCGCATTCTGTGGTGAGGTTGAAAAGGCTGTAAAAAAAATCGGTGATTTGTTACCTACTGTTCTTCGTGAAAATTTGGAAACAGCTTATTCGCATTATGTTGTTCTGGTAAATTATGAAGATGAAGAAACCGAAAAGAAAATCCAGAAATGTGATGAAACTTTTGACGAAAACGAGCGGCTACTTCTTGATATGATTCAGGAATATGCTGATACATTGGAGGTATAGTCGAATGTTTGAAATCAAAAACAAAGAGTTTTACATGGATGGAAAACCCATTAAAATCTACTCAGGTGCTATGCACTATTTCCGTACTATGCCGGAATATTGGGAAGACAGACTTACAAAGTTAAAATTGGCAGGTTTTAATACAGTTGAAACATACACCTGTTGGAATCTACACGAGTCTCATCCGGGTGAATTTCATTTTGACGGTATTCTTGATATTGAAAGATTCGTTAAAACTGCTCAAAAGGTTGGTCTTTACTGTATCGTAAGACCTGGTCCATATATTTGTGCCGAATGGGACTTTGGCGGACTTCCTGCCTGGCTTTTAAAAGACAAAAATATGCAGATTCGTTGTATGTATCCGGATTTTCTTACTTGCATTGAGCGTTATTACAAGGAACTTTTAGGCAGACTCCGTCCACTTTTACATACTAATGGCGGAAATATTATTATGATGCAGGTGGAAAACGAGTATGGTTCTTATGGCAACGATAAAGATTACCTTAAATTCGTTGAAGATTTAACAAGGGAATGCGGTATTGATTGTCCCCTTTTCACATCTGACGGAAACTGGAAGAATATGCTTTCTGGTGGCTCATTACCACATATCTATAAAGTTCTTAACTTTGGTTCACGTGCAAAAACTGCATTTAATTGTCTTAAAGACTTTGAAAATGACGGACCAAATATGTGTGGTGAATTCTGGTGCGGTTGGTTTGACCATTGGAGAGACAAACATCACACAAGAAAACCTGCATCCGTTGTTAAGGAGGTTCAGGAATTCCTTGACTGTGGCGCAAGTTTCAATTTCTATATGTTCCATGGCGGTACAAACTTTGGTTTCAATGCAGGCGCTAACCATAACCCTGCAAGTGCTTACGAGCCGACTGTTACAAGCTATGATTATTGTGCGCTCCTTAATGAATGGGGAAATTATACTCCTGCTTACCACGCTGTCCGTGACCTTTTGCATAAACATCAGGGACTGGAAAAGAAAGAGCTTTTGCCTTCACCAAAGCTTCAGAATATTGGCACAGTAAAGCTTACAGAATCTGCAAGTCTTTTTGAAAATCTCCAAGTTATCGGTGAAAAGCATCGTGTTCCTGTGCCTGAAAGCATGGAATACTTTGGTCAGAATTTCGGTATGATTTACTATGAAACAGTTATTCGAGGACACTACGACCCTATTCCGTTGATGATTAGAAATGTTCACGATTTTGGCTTTATTTATGTAGACGACGAGTACAAGAAATTTATTGACCGTACCAAATATACTAAACCTTTCAGACTTTCATTAGGTGCTCTTTATAAAAAGATTGCAAAAGACAATCAGGATACAGAAACTGTGTTTATAGGCTCTGTTGACGGTGAAAAGAAAATCGGTCTTCTTGTTGACACTATGGGTAGAGTTAATTATGGTGAAAAAATGATGGACAGAAAAGGTTTTTCTGACATTATTATCGGAAATCAGCGTCATATGGGTTATGATGTGTGGACTTTACCACTTGATAATATCGAAAAACTTACTTACAAACCAGCAGAAAGCTTTGACAAAAACAATGGTGCCATGTTCTATAAGGGCACATTCAGGACTGATTCAAAGGCTGACTGTTTTGTTCATCTTGATAACTTTGATAAAGGTTACGTGTGGGTTAACGGATTCAATCTTGGACGATACTGGGAAGTCGGTCCACAAAAGTCACTTTATCTTCCCGGCTGTCTTCTTAAAGAAGAAAATGAAATTGTTGTTCTTGAGACAATGGGTATGAAAAAACCTGAAGTTAAAATTCTCGATAAACACGATTTAGGATAAGGAGAATTAGTATGGCTGAAAAATGGGTACAGGTATGGGGACAAGCACATGCTGCACTTTCACATTTTTATTATCCATCTTGCGCAAAAACTTACAGGACAGTTATTCATTCTGCCATAAGTGGTAGTAAAATACGTCTTGAACTTCGTAATAATCCCGGTAAAACTCCCGTAAAAATCGGTGAAATTACAGTTGCAAAATGTGATAAAAATGGAACTTTTACAGATGGATTATATAAAACTGTTACTGTCAATTCAAAGAAATCCTTTGTAATCGGTAAAAATGAAATGGTTACAACTGACCCTATTGATTTCGACATCTCTGTTGACGAATACTTCTGTATCAGCATTTATGTAGTTAAAGGTAAGCTTTGCAGTGGAAACCTTATTGACAATGTGAATCTTATTACAATCAAAGGTGATTACGCAAAAATTCCTCGAACAGAAAATCAGACTCGTCCAAGGGATAGTGTCAGAAAACTAGCATCATTCGTCCTTGGTATGGGTTTTCACAAGCCTATTCCACTTATCAATACAGTTGAACTTTTAAATAATGAAAATGCTACATCAATTGTTATGTTTGGTGATTCAATTACCCAACAAGGATTCTGGACAAATGCTTTTGAAAAGCGAATCCGTGAAAACTTCAAGGGAAGATATACGGTCATTAACCGTTCAATTATGGGTAACAGAACACTAAGGGATTTTGGCAAACGTTTCCCCTGCCCCGGTCTTTTCGGTATAAGTGGACTCAAACGATATGAAAATGATGTTTTAAGATTTAGTGATGCTGAATATGTAATTTTTGTACTTGGTACTAACGATTTCTTGCAATACGGCACAATTATGGCGCCAAAAAGTGACAAGCCAACACCTGAAGAAGTGTTCAATGCTGTTAAAGATTTGTCGGACAAGGCACACAAATATGGCAAGAAATTCATCGTTATGAATGTGCTTCATTTCGGTCATTGTGTTGATTCACGTCCTGAAAAAGAAAAGATGGTGCAAGACTACAACAAATTACTTATAGAAAACAAGGATTGTTTTGATATGTTCTATGACCAGGCAATCCATTGTATTGACAAGGACAAACCAAATTGTTCAAGAATTGAACTTTTAGGTAAGGACAAGCTTCATCCTAACTTTGAGGGTGGTCAGGTTGTGGCAAATAATTTTGATTTGAAAATTTTCGAATAAACAAAAAAATAGCCGAGGAAATCCTCGGCGATTTCTTTTTATTCTAATTATTCAGCTACAGGTGCTGAAACAGGGCAGCTATCTGCACAAGCACCACAATCGATACATGTATCAGCGTCGATTACATAGATGCCGTCGCCTTCAGAAATAGCTTCAACTGGACAATCTGCTGCGCAAGCGCCACATGAGATGCAGTCTTCAGTAATTTTGTATGCCATGTTATGTACCCTCCCTTTATTGGTATATTATCATTGTAGCATATTAAAATGAAAAATCAAGTGTTTTTTACTCAATACCTTTTAATGCCTCTAATTCCTCTTTTTCCACTTTGATATGTGCATCCTTAAGAAGTTTTACAGAATGACGATGAATCACAAGTGGTGCAGCTTCAGGACGACGGTCAAGACAAACCTTTAACATTCCTGTAATAAGGTTATTTTCTACAACCTTACCTTTTCCATCAGGAGTATCAACGATTGCACCGACTTTTGGTGTAACACGAAGAAGGTGTTCATAAGTATCCTGCTCATATTTTAAACAGCACATAAGTCGTCCGCAAGTACCGCTGATTTTTGTAGGATTAAGAGAAAGTCCCTGTTCCTTCGCCATCTTAATTGAAACCGGCTGAAAATCAGTTAAGAAAGTATTGCAACAGAAAGGTCTGCCACAAATACCGAATCCACCAACCATTCTTGATTCGTCACGGACACCAATCTGACGAAGTTCAATTCGTGTCTTAAATGCAGATGCAAGGTCTTTAACAAGTTCACGGAAGTCCACTCTTCCGTCAGCTGTAAAATAAAAGAGCAACTTACTTCTGTCAAATGTATATTCAACATCAACCAGGCTCATCTCAAGTCCATGAGCCTCGATTTTTTGCTCACAGATTTTAAAAGCGTCTTTTTCTTTTGCTTTATTTTCCTCAAGAGTCTTGACATCTGCCTCAGTTGCAACTCTGATAACTTTTTTCAAAGGTTTTGTGATATGGTCTTCATTTATTCCATGATTAGCCTTTGCAACTATGCCACATTCAATGCCACGCACAGTTTCAACCATGGCATAGTCTCCCTTATTGAACTTTTTTCCATCGGCGTCAAAATCATAGATTTTTCCGCCTTCTTTAAATCTTATTCCTACTGAATCTATCATCTATTTATCATCCTATCTTCCTATTGCCTTTTTAAGCTCGTAACACATACGAATAAGCAGCAGATTATTATTGCAATTTCTATCAATGGATTCTATCAATTCACCACTTGTTGCAATCAGCTGCATCAGTGATTTTGCTGTAAGTTTTGTACACAAAGCATTTGTCTCGTCAGGAAAACGAAATTCTCTTGTAAAACCACTTTTCTTGACAAGAGCATCACGGAAAACCTCTGTCAGTAAAGCAAGTACTGATTTTGCAAACTGATTATTTTTCTGAAAATTCGCAGTCTGCTCCATAAGTGCCAACTCATTCACGTTTAAAAGAGCATTTACCATACCACTTACAGCCTGTGCTTCTTTTTCAGTTATTTCACCCTCATCACTGAGAAGTGAAAAGACCTGAACTCTGGAAAGTACAGTTTCAAGCATGGTACTTCTGGACTCTGTAATTATAATGAAATATACATATGATGGTGGTTCTTCCAATATTTTCAGGATGGCATTTTGCGCTTGGTCATTCATATTGTTACCATTCTTCAGTATGTATATTTTTTTATCACTTTCATTGGGAATAACAAATGCATCATCACGGATTTCACGGACTGCATCAACTGTAAAGTTCTTGCTCTTTCCTTTTATTCCATCCGTTTCAAAAATATCCGGATGACCTTTTCCCTGGGCTTTAATACAATCAGCACATATTCCACAAGGTCTATTATCACCTCTGCAGACAAGTGCATTGGCAACAAATCTTGCAAATTTCTCACCATCGTTACCATTCTGACATTCAACCAGAATACCGTGTGGAAAATTGCCCTGATTAATCAAAGACACAACTTTGTCATATATTATATCTTTTTTTGTTTGTATTTCGTTCATCATATCTTATAAAACTGCTCAACATCCAGAACAAAAATTGTTGCACCACCAACTGTTATTTCAACAGGCATGGATGAAAGCATTGACTCTCCGATATATGTAGTGTTTACAGGTGTGATTTTCTTTCGTTGACTACTGTATTCACCGATAATGTTTATTACTTCATCAACCTTTATCTTTTCAACGCCGATTAAGAGTGTTATATTGCCGGCACGTAAAAATCCACCCGATGTTGTAAGCTTGGTAGCAGAATAACCTGCTTCTGTCAGGTGCGACATAACAGCATTTGCGTCGTCATTATTGATAATTGCAACTATCAATTTCACGAAAAAATCACTCCTTATTAATTTGACATATTTATTCAAGCATCTGTGCTATTGCTATCATTACAGGCATTGTAAGAATCGACAAAACACTTATAAATGCTGTAACTTTTGATGCCACAGCAGTATCGCGATTATATTTTGCAGCAAACATTACTGTATTGCTTGCTGTTGGCGCTGATGCACTTAATGCACAAGCAGCAATGAGTGTGCCACCATATCCGAATAACCTTAGACATCCTATTGTAATAAGCGGCACAAAAATAAGCTTAACAAGGGCGACACCAAAAATTCTCTTGTCTGAAAACAGAGTTTTCCAGTCAGCAGATGCTAAATATGTTCCGAACATCACCATTGCAAGTGGTGTATTAAGGTCCGCAATATATGAAACCGGTGAATATATAATATCCGGTAATTTTAACTGTAAAAGGAAAATCGGTAATCCTATTGCAACACCAATCACACCAGGGTTTACAATAAGTTTTTTAAGATTGAACTTCTCTGAATTTTCACCTTTCTGCATTGTACTGACACCGTGAGTGAATGAAAGGATATTGAATGGCACTAAGATTACTGAACAGTAAAAAACACCTTCGTCACCTAACACTGCCTGAGCAAGGGGTAACGCCATATATCCCACATTACCATAAACACAGGCATATTTAAAAATACAAGCAGTAGACTTATCTCCTTTATTAAAAAGGAAAGGAATAATAACAATTCCCACAAGATGGAGGAAAATACCACCAACAAGTGCCATCAACAACCCCTTTAATGCACTGGGATTGTATTCCATTCCATAAAATGAACGGATAATTATTGCAGGTGCAACAATATAGAAAAGAAGATTTGTTGTAAGCCTTGATGCTTTTTCCGTATAAATACCTGCCTTATGGCAAATAAAACCAACCATAGCAACAAGAAAAAGGATTACAACCTGTGTAAAAGCAGTTAAAACATTGTTTAAAAAAACCATAATTTAAAACAATCTCTCTTTTTACAAATTATTTAATCTCTTCAGAATAAATCTCATCATGGTCATTTACAGTTGCTTTTTTCATTGCGTTTACAATATATGTTGCAACAAAAACCGCAAAAAACAAATCGCTTATTGAAACCGGATACTCAACAGGTAAAAGTGCACCATTTCCTGTGAGTTTCAAAACAAGTCTTGGAACGTTTGCCACTGCACAGAAGAAAAGACATACATATCCTGAAGCGAAAAGTGAACGCATAGATTTTTCATTGGAAAGTCCTGTTGAAATTCTTGCAAATGACAAGAAGAAAATCATCATAAATCCAAGAAGTGCAAGTTCAAGCATTAAGTCGGCAATATTCACATAGGCTATTTTCTTCATAATTCTGATAATTATTCTTCCTGTAGCCCATAACAATGGTGCCAATGCTAAAAATTTATGCTGTGAATATGTTGTTTTACCGTCAAAATGTGATACACCGAAAATCAAGATATAGATTGCTGCAAATATACCAAAAACTGCTTCAACCCACACTGCAATCATATTTTCCGGTGCAACCTGTCCAATAAGAATTGAAACAAATGCAATAACAGAATCAGCAGCAACACCCAAAGCAAATGCAACGGATGAAAGTGCTAAGCCCCTGTTCTTCTTGCGGATTTCATCCTTTGATGCAGGAACATTTTTCGCAAGATTCACGAAAAGATATGATACGAGCATTGCAACTGCTGACAAACCATAAACAACATAAACAGACCAGTCAACTGTTTTGTAAAAGCCGGTAACAGCTTCTGTTATAAACAATAACTGATATGTTCTTACCGGAATCGCTACTGCCAACAGTCCAACAATAATATAAAGAGGAAGTAATGGATTTATTTTTTTGAATCTTCCGACAATTTTCATAATATCACTTACCTTTCTTCAATAGGGATATATTCGCCCTGAATACCCTTTGTACGGAGAATACGTTCGGACATTGGAACATAATCACGTGGAATAGTAACATTCTTATATGCCGGACGTATAATTTTTCCACCTGTTTCTAATTCCTCCAGACGATGGGCCGACCAACCAGCCATACGTGCAGCCATAAAAATAGGTGTAAAAAGGTCTTGCGGAATTCCAAGCATATCGTAAACAAGACCGGAATAAAGGTCAACGTTTGCACACATTTTTTTGTTGACTCCACGTTGCTTTGCGAAAAGTTCAGGTGTGAGCTCTTCAATAAGATTAAGCATTCTGAACTCGTCTTCTCTGCCACGGATTTTAGAAAACTTATCCGCATAACGACGAAGAATTACTGCACGCGGGTCGGAAAGTGTGTAAACAGCGTGACCCATACCATAAACAAGTCCTGAATGGTCATTTGCCTCTTTTCTCATAATTTTCATAATATAATCAGCAACCTGACCCTCGTCTGTAATATCGCTGATATTGGCCTTCATATCCTCAAGCATCTTATAAACCTTGATGTTTGCACCACCATGACGAGGACCTTTAAGAGCACCTATACCGGCTGCAATAGCAGCGTATGTGTCCGTTCCACTTGATGTAACACAGCGTGTTGCAAAGGATGAGTTGTTACCACCGCCATGTTCTGCATGAATAATCATACAAACGTCGAGAAGCTTTGCTTCTTCATCTGTAAATTTCTTGTCAGGTCTAATAGAACGAAGAATACTTTCTGCTGTGCCCAAGTCAGGTTTGTTCTGATGGAAAAACATACTTTTCTTGTCATAAACTCTGCGCTTTACCTGATATGCACTTGTCATAATTACAGGCATTTGTGCTATAAGCTGAATACACTGACGAAGTACATTTTCAGGAGATGTATCATCTGGATTAGGGTCATATGAATAAAGAGCAAGAACACTTCTTGATGCCTTATTCATAATATCAGGTGATGGAGCTTTCATAATCATATCCTCGATAAAATCTTCAGGAAGATTACGACTCTCTGCAAGTAATTCTGTAAACCATTTAAGCTGCTCTTTTGTTGGAAGTGCACCGAACAAGAGAAGCCATACAACCTCTTCATAACCAAAACGTTGTTCCTTCTCACAATGTGCAACAATATCACTCATATTTATTCCACGATAAACAAGACGACCATTTTTTGGTACCTTTTCACCGTCATCCATGTAATATCCTTCAACAGAACAAACTCTTGTAAGACCTGCAAGTACACCTGTACCATCATAATTTCGCAGACCTCTTTTTACCTCAAATCTGTTGTAATAATCAGGATTAATATAGTTATTTTTACGAAGTTCTTCGCATAAAGTTGAAAGAGCCTCATTGGAGATACTTGAAATATATTCTGCCATTATTTTACCTCCTTGTAGAAAAATTCCGATAGTTTTCCAATTTATATAATTATACATTATATATTTTAATACATCCAAGGATTAAAGTCAACAAAAGGGAGCAATAAAAATGAAAAGTTTCACACTCATCTGTTTTATTCTTGCACTTGCCATGATACTCTGTCCTTTATTGGCAACAGAGAATGTAAAAAGTACCATTTCACAAGACTTTGTTGAAGAAGTCACAAAAACTGACACTGTCCATACTGAACAAATACCTACCGTAAAAGTTATGTCAGCAAGTAGCAATAATATTACGGAAATGCCATTAAAAGAATATCTCATAGGTGTAGTCGCAGCAGAAATTAACCCGGCATATCATGAAGAAGCAATCAAAGCACAGATAATTGCATCTCACACCTTACTTTTATATGTCAAAGAGCATAAATCGGACAGTTTAAAAGGTGCGGATATTTCCGACAGTAGTGGTTCACATCAGGGTTATCTGTCAGAAAATGACCAAAAGAAAAAATGGGGTGACAACTTTGATACATACCATAAAAAAATAGAAAAATGTGTTGATGAAGTAATAACTAAAACTTTGCAATATGATGGTGATTATATCAACGCTGCTTTTCACGCCATTTCCAACGGGCAAACAGAAAATTGTGCCGATGTCTGGGGTGGTGATTATCCTTATCTCACATCTGTAACAAGTATAGGTGATAAATTATCACCTGCTTATCAGTCCCAGGTATCTGTTACGGAAAAAGAATTCAAAGAAAAACTGATAAAGCAGAATATTGAATTCAAAGGCAGCGCAGAAAAGTGGATTGAAAAAGTCACCAATACTGAAACCGGTATGGTGAAAACCATTCAAATCTGTGGAAAAAATTTAAAAGGCACCGAATTTCGTACTCTGTTTTCCCTTAAAAGCAGCACATTTACCTATGAGTACAAGGACAACCAATTTGTTTTCACAGTAAATGGTTATGGTCACGGTGTTGGTATGAGTCAATACGGAGCCGACTACATGGCTCGTCAGGGATTCAGTTACAAAGAAATACTGCATCATTACTATACAGGTGCAGAAATAGTTTAATTCAGCAATTTATTTTAGACTCACCTAAAAATGACAATATTTTCACCTCCTGAATACTACAATATAGCAAAAAGGAGGTAAAAAAGATGAGTGTACAAATTGATTTTCAGGATGAGACCTTGTTTTGTCAGTTAAGTGGTGAAATCGACCATCACACAGCATTACCCTGCAGGCTTCACATCGATGAAAAAATTGAAAACTGCCGACCAAAAACTGTCATCCTTGATTTTTCCGATGTTTCTTTTATGGATAGTTCGGGAATAGGTCTTGTGATGGGCAGATATAAAATTCTGAGTGAATTGGGAGGAAACCTTGAAATTACAGGTCTTTCCGACAACTCATATCGCGTCATGCGACTTGCAGGTCTTGACAGAATCGCAACAATCAGAAAAGGAAAGGGAAGTAAAAATGATAATTAATGAAATGAAAATGACTCTGGACAGTCGTTCTGTAAATGAAAGCTTTTCACGAACTGTTGTGGCTGCTTTTACGGCTCAACTCGACCCAACTGTTGAAGAAATCAACGATATCAAAACTGCCGTCAGTGAAGCAGTAACCAATTGTATTGTTCACGGATATAAAAATTCTCTCGGAAAAATATACATAACCGTAAAAATCAACGACGATGGTAAGGTCATTATTTCCATACGTGACAGAGGCTGCGGTATCCGCGACATAGAAAAAGCCCGCGAACCACTTTTCACCACACTTGGAGGTGACCGTGCAGGACTTGGATTTTCTGTTATGGAAAGTTTCACGGACAGAGTACTTGTACGGTCAAAAGTCAATCGTGGTACAACAGTCACACTTTATAAAAAAATAAAAGGTCGTGTAAAATGACAAGGGATGAATTGATACTTAACAATTTAGGTCTTGTTGGTAGTTGTGCTTCCCGATTTATCGGTAAAGGTGTTGATTATGAAGATTTATATTCAGCCGGTTGTGTTGGCCTTATTAAAGCTGCTGACCGATTTCAGGAAGATTTGGGATTCGCTTTTTCCACATATGCTGTTCCTTCAATTTTGGGTGAAATAAAACGGATTTTCCGTGATGGTGGTGCTGTGAAAATCAGTCGTAGTCTTAAAGAAAAGGCACGGGCACTTGCAATTGTCAAAGAAAAATATGAAAAAGAGAATGGCTTTGAACCTACTGTTTCCGAACTTGCTAATCTTCTTGGCATAACTATTCCCGAAACTGCACAACTGATTTGTATCTTGCAACCTGTCAAATCACTTACATCAGAAAATGACGATGAAAATCAGATTGATATACCCACAGATGACGAATACACGCCTATTGACAATAGACTTGCAGTGCATCAGGTTATGAATGATTTACCAGAAAAAGACCGTCAACTCATAAAGCTAAGGTTTTTTGACGGGCTGACTCAGACCAAAACCGCAGACATTCTGGGTGTTTCTCAAGTACAAGTTTCACGCAGAGAAAAAATCATCCTAAGTAATATGCGGAGACAATTGACAGGATGAAAAATTTGATATTTTTAGCTCAATGTGGTAGAATAGAGAAAATCTTATTCTACCATATTTTATTTCTGGAGAGAGAATATGAAAATTTTTCGACATAACAATGGTGTGAAACTAATTACGGTTATCTGCCTTATATCAATTTTATTCACATCCTGTTACTCAGATTTCAGCATACGTGAAAATATTGAATATATAAAACCTGTTTACTCTGGAAATGGTTTTTACAAAACAGATGCTTCCACATATGAAACCATATCAGAATCAGGTCTTGTTGAGCTACTTTTTGACGAAAACACAGCAACAATCGGAGTCCGTGATACTAATTCAGGTGATATATGGTCAACTCTTCCCGACAGTAATATACCAAAGGAAATTCAGAGTTCATCCCTTGAAATCAATCTTTCCGATGGTGGCAACAGAATTTACACTCTCAACACTCAGGACAATTCAGTTGCCCACGGTAATTTTTCATACAAAACATCTTCACAAGGTGTTTCTGTAACATATTCTATGGCACTTGACAAAGAAACCGGTGCAAAATCCACCGACAACGTGAAAAGCGGTGAAATTCGTGCTGATTTGACAATTAGTTACACATTACAGGATGGTTCACTCTACGTAAATGTAGATATGAATAATGTATTTCTTCCCAAGGGAATCATTCTTGAAGATATCACCATGCTCAACAATTTCGGTGCATTTGAAGTAGGCAGTCTTGATGATTATCTGTTTATTCCTGACGGGTGTGGTGCAATTTTAAAAACAGCTGTTGATGACAGTGAATTCAAGCCTGTTTCTCTTCCTGTATATGGTGAGGATGCAGCTACATCTGATACAAGAAAAAGCTCCGAATGTTTTATCGGAGCCTTTGGTATCAAACATTTTGAAAGTGCTTTTGTATGTATCATTGAAAAAGGTGACTCCATAGCGCAAATCAATGCATATCGTAACAATGAGAACTTTCTCAATAGTGTAAATTCAAGTTTCAAAATTACCGATGTTTGCAATAAGGAGAAAATCGGAATACCTTATAAAGGAGAAATTCAACTTTGTTATCGATTCCTTTCCGGCAAATCTGCAACATACTCAGGAATGGCAACCGCCTGTCGGGAAACTCTTATAAGAAACTCTGTTTTACCTACAAAATCCGTTATACCCGATTCAGATTATATGCCTATGACTGTTTCTTTACAGGGCGGATATATAAATGAAAATAATGAATATTCAGCACTTACAAATTATAATCAGGCTCTTTCACTGATGACACTTCTGAGGGCAAAAGGAGTTGAAAATGTATATTTACGTTATAACGGACTATACAACAAAGCCAACAACGGAAACACCGACGGTTTTGACGATTTCAGTAAATCCCTTGGTAAGAAAAAGGATTTCCAGGAATTATATAAATATCTTAACAGCCAGAAGTATTCATTATTCATAGATACAAATATTCTTACCTATGACAGTGGTTTTTCAGGAGCTACTGCCATAAACGGAAACAGAATTACAAACAACACTATGCATCCTTTCCCAGCAAACACTTCTCCTCAGGAATACTTACAACTTGGAAATCTGGAGAGCAATGTCAACGACATAATACTTGCTTCGGAAAAGCTTGAGTTTGACGGATATTGTCTGAATGATGCAGGAAAACATCTCTATTCTGATTACTCTGAAACGTCTTATTCAAGGCAAAAAGCGAAAGAAGAATTATCCTTGCAGATTTCTGCACTTTCAAATTCAAAAGCATTAATGATGGATGCAGGTAATTTCTATGCATTAAGGAATTCTGATATTATATCCAACATTCCTGTTTCACCTTTGGCATATCCCGAAAATGATTCTTATGTAGGAATCCCATTTGTGCAGATGTTGCTTCACGGTATTCTTGAATACAGTACAACCGGTTTCAACACTACGGAGAATATCGATGTTTCTTTCCTTAACGCCGTTGAATATGGGTGTATTCCAAGTGCTTACTGGTATTGCACACCATTCAATGAAAATCTGGATTCAAAATATTATTATGATAATAATATTAATGAAATGGTAAACTATTATATCAAAGCAAACACTTTGTTTTCCGATTTCCGTGATGCACGAATGACATCACACTACTGTGTAGAGGAAAATGTGTACTGCACAGAATATGACAACAGTATTAAAGTCTATGTAAACTATAATGATACGGATGTTATGGTGAATGGCGTTATAGTGGGTGCTATGGATTGTATAACAATTTCATAACAAAACAAAAGTGAGGTGCAAAAGCATCTCACTTTTTTTACTAAAAGATATTAAATAAATCTCCGAAACCGAAATCAATTCCCGGTGTTATATCATCCCCGGGGAACCATTCAGATTCTTCTTCCGTTACGGCGCCCCATACTTCAATGGTAACTGTACTACCCTTCACCTGCTCCGTACCTTCCTGTGGAACAATGCCTGCAACAGTATTTTCGAACTGGCTACCATCGTTAAGCTTTTCTGAAGTTTCCACCTTGAAACCTGATTCCTCAAGTTTAGCCGTTGCCTCTTCAAGAGTCAAATCCTTTACATTAGGAACAACAACATATTCCGGACCTTTACTTACCACAAAAACTATTTCTGTTCCTATTGCAACCTTTTCGCCAGGCTCTATACTTTGTGAAACAATGTTTCCTTTCTCAATGTCTGAACTGTATCCATATTCAGCTTTGATTATGAATCTCTCATTCTGAATCTTGTTCTGAGCAATAAGGTCAAAGGCTGTGTTCACAAAATCAGGTACTTCAACCATTTCGTCAGCCTCAGTAGTTGTTTCTACAGGTGTTTCCTCAGGTTGTTTCATCAATCTGTTGCCAATCATCCAACCAGCAAAAATTACAAGACCAATTCCGAGTATGACAAGAAAAGTCTTGAGAACAGTTCCGCCGGGAGATTCTTCTTCTACAGGTATAAATTCCGGTGTTACAGATATTTCCTTCTTTTCTTCAGGTACTACACTCACACCTGAATAGGATGAAACAACATTTGATGGTGTTGCAGAAAGCTCCTCACGAAGAGTTTCTATGTCCCTTGTACGCTCATTAGGGTCAATTTGAAGACCATTCATCAAGGCGTTTATAACATACGCAGGAATAATCTCAGCATATCTTGCAGGAATAATAAGTTTGTCGCTTGTAGAACGAGCAACTGCATCCTGTGGAACACTTCCCACCAAAGACCTGTATATTACCGCACAGAAAGCATAAACATCCGACCATGCTCCATCTTCAACAGAAAATCTGTATTGCTCCAAAGGTGCATATCCATCAAAAATCTCGGGAGAGATATTTTCATTTCCGAATCTGTATTCTTTTATTGAAAAGCCTGAAAGTCTCAATTTTCCGTCGCGTCCCACAAGTAATGTGTCAGGACTAATTCCATAATGTACAATTCCCACCTCGTGGAGACAGGACAGAAGAGAAAGTACAGGCATGAAAAGTTGGTTTGCTTTTTCCCAGTTAAGGTATCCTGTTCTGCTTCTTAAAAGAAAATCTCTCAGAGTGAGGCTTTCAGTATATTCTGTAACTGCATATGCAGTGTTATTTTCTTCGAATATATCAATTACCGGAATCAATGCTGAAAAGCCACGAATTCTTGCAAGATTGCGCCACAAAGCAAGAAATTCCCTAAGCAACGCATCATAAAGCTCTCTCTGATGTTCAAGGACAGTTATCCTTACATCATCAAAATCTCTGACAACCAGAGTCTCAGGCATAAATTCTCTTAACACTACTGCTGATTTACGGTCAACATCATAAGCCATATATGTTATGCCCTCACTATTAAAAGACATAACTTTACCTACGATATATTTTCCACCGATAAGAGTTTTCACCGGTAAATAAGGGGATTTCTGTGGTGTATCAACATTATATCCACATACAGGGCACTGTACTTCGCCATTTAATTCGTTCATACAGCCCATACAAAGATTGTCATAATTCATTAATCTGTCCCCTTTCTTTATTATCTGTGAGCATATTATAATATATCAACTTAGTAAATCTTTGTCAAATTACAGTTTAGTTACATATTTTTATGTGAGGTCCGAAAGGACTGCTTCAGCACATTTGACACCGTCAACACCTGCAGACACAATACCGCCTGCGTACCCTGCACCTTCTCCACAAGGATACAGTCCACGTATATTTGTCTGAAAAAACTCGTCACGAAGAATTCGCACAGGTGATGAGCTTCTGGTTTCGGGTGCTGTGAGCACTGCATCGTCCATAGCAAAACCTTTTAACTTTTTATCCATCTGCTGGAGTGCATCACGCATAGTATTAACAACTTTCTGTGGTAACACTTCACTTATATCACCCATTGTGACACCTGTTGTAAAGGAGGGTTTTACGCTACCAAGTCTTGTAGATTTCTGACCTTTAATAAAATCACCGACAAGTGTTGCCGGAGCAGAATAATCATTACCCCCAAGCATAAATGCTTTTTCTTCAATTTCTCTTTGAAGCTGAAAGCCTGAAAGCGGATGCTCCGTTGGAAAATCTGCAGGTTCAACACCTACTAAAATTGCTGAATTGGCATTTTCCTTATCTCGTGCATACTCACTCATACCATTTGTCACAACCCCACCTTTTTGTGAGGATGCACATACAACTGTGCCCCCGGGACACATACAAAAAGTGTACGCTCCCCTGCCATGTGGCGGATGACAGGCAAGCTTATAATCAGCCGCCTTTAATTTCGGATGATTTTTATACTCACCATACTGAACAGTATTTATGTAATCCTGCGGATGCTCAATTCGTGCACCCACTGAAAAAGGTTTTTGCATCATATTAATGCCTTTACCATAGAGCATTTCGATTGTATCCCTTGCGGAATGACCTATGGACACAATAAGAGCATCTGTTTCGATATCTCTTTCCTTGCCGTATTTATCTTTTACAGTTACACCATGGATAAATTTATTAGCTATAATGATATTTGTAAGTTGAGTTTCAAAAAGAATTGTACCACCAAGAGAAATAATCTCTTCACGGATATTTTTTACAGTTTCCTTTAATTTATCAGTACCGATATGTGGCTTTGCATTTGTAAGAATATCCTCAGGTGCACCATGGGATACAAACTCTTCAAAAACAAATCTGCAACGGCTATCTTTGATACCCGTTGTGAGTTTTCCGTCAGAAAATGTTCCTGCTCCACCCTCACCATACTGAATATTGGATGTTTCATCAAGAATACGATTAGTCCAGAAATTATTTACATCATTTGTACGCGAATCAATATCTCTTCCACGTTCAACAACTATCGGACAATGTCCGCTGCGTGCAAGGATAAGGGAAGCGAACATACCGGCAGGACCAAAACCAGCAACAACCGGTGGCAAAGTGCTTTTTCTGTTGGATTGCGGCATTTTATACTCATATTTTTCACATTTGGTAATACGATTATTGTTAAGACTACCTATAATCCTATCTTCATCACCATCAATGGTAACATCAGCAGTAAAAACAAAATGTACTTCACCCTTACGGCAATCCACACTCTGCTTAAAAATCTCTGTTTTTAGAATTCTGTTTTTATTCAGTTTTAAGGTTTTAGCTACTGCATCTTCAATATCGTGAAAGCTGCAGTCAATATTGAGTTTTATTTCACTGATTCTGAGCATTGTCTATCCTTTCACCTATTGTACGTCCTGCAAGTCTGCCTGAGCTCCACGCCCATTGCAAATTATATCCACCACAGTCCCCGTCAATGTCAAATGCTTCACCACAACAAAAAAGTTTTTCCACCAGTTTGGACTCCATTGTTTCAGGGTTGAACTGTGAGCAATCGACACCACCTGCTGTCACTTGTGCAAAGTCGAAACCACGTGCTGTTTTAACCTTAATTTTCCAACATTTACAAAGATGTGCAAGCCTCATTATTTCATTATCGGACAAATCGGTAATTTTTCCGTTTGGAGTAATAGAACATTCCTTTAATAATGTTATGCAGAGCTGCTTGTTCATAACACCAATTAAAAGATTTTCACGGATACCTGTGCCAAATTCACGACGGTCGAACAAATAGTTTTCTATCTCGTCTTTCGTAAAATCAGGAGTCACATCAAGATTTATATATATATCATCTGATGGTGACATTGAAACGAAGCGTGATAACTGCATTATAGGAATACCTGAAAGACCATAGTCGGTAAATTGTACTTCGCCATAATTTTCAAGTGCTTTTTTACCATCTATAATCAAATCTATTCCACATATCGAACGGACACCCTTAAGTGCCTTTGTAAAATCATCACAATTTAATGATACTAAAGCAGGTGCTATAGCAGTAATTCTATGTCCCATCATTTTAAGAAGGTCATATGAGTCACCATCTGTACCATGCACTTTTGCAGCCTTACCACCTGCAGCCACAATAACATAGTCAAATCTGTCACGATTATTGATAACTAATTTATTCATAACTCCGTTGAATACTGATTTAAGGTGCACAGCGTGATAATCACAGACCATTTCAACGCCTAACCTTGCACATTCAAAACGAAGAGCATCAAGCACGGAAGAAGCCTGATTTGACAACGGATATACTCTGCCCTCGTCCTCGGTTCTTGTGTAAAGACCCAATCCGTTGAAAAACTTTATGTTTTCAGCAGGTGTGAATTTATTAAGAGCATATCTGGCAAAGTCAACATCACCACGAAATCCATCATCTATAGCATTTTCATTTGTAATGTTGCATCTGCCATTTCCTGTGACAAGGATTTTCTTACCCACACGGGATAATTTCTCAAAAACAGTAACCTTGACTTCATCGTGGTCTTTAACAGTATGAAGAAGTTCAATTGCACAGGCAAGACCTGATGCGCCACCACCAATTATTGCAACCTTAGTCATGTCTTATCCCTGCCTTTCAAGATATTCATAAAGCTTATCAATAGTACTTGAACTCATCACATGCTCCATCTGACAAGCATCCTGTTCCGCCGTTTTTTCGTCAACGCCCAATTTATCAATCAGAAAATGCTTGATAAGCTTGTGTCTTCTTAAGACATTGGCCGCATAACTCTCACCCTGGGGTGTAATTATAATGTCTCCATAAGTTACATGTTCAAGATATCCGTTCTGTGTAAGAGTGTTTATTGCACGATTTACACTTGGTTTAGAAACGCCAAGATAATCGGCAATATCCGTAAGTCTTACATTACTTTTCTTTTTTGAAATTACAAAAACAGCCTCAAGATAATCCTCAAGAGATGATGTCATATTGTAGTTATTACTTTTCATAATCAGTTAACCTTTACATTTTTTATCATTATATTTTACCATAAAATTAGCCGAATAGTCAATAAGGCTAACAAAATCGTCATGCATACATGAAAAATCCCGTAACGTCTTAACACATTACGGGATTACACAATCATTTTAAGGTTTGCTTTTTACTTTGCTTTTTGCCAAATCGGCAATTTCCTTTTTGTCCTCTTTACTCATTGCACGATATTTTGCAATCAAAGCAATTTCATCGGATGAGAGTTGCGAAAGAAATCTTGTATCCATCTCTCTTTCATAACTGTCATTATCGGCAACAAAATCAGTTTTTATATCATCGAAGAAAATATCAAGTGAAAGGTTATAGAATTTAGATAAACGCACCAGAGTATCAATATCAATCGAACGTCGTCCGGTTTCGTAACTGCAATATGTTGAACGGCTGATACCCAGAGCATCTGCCACCTGATACTGTTTTAAATTATTCTGGCATCTTATAATTTTAAGTTGACGATAATATTTCATATTATCCTCCTTAATCTGTTTATACATTAATTATACAATAGTTTATCTTCTTTAGCAACAAGAATATTGCAAAAACAAACCGATGTGTTAAAATAAGATGAGAACATATGAGAAAGGTAACCCATTATGATTTACTATCTAATATCATTTATAATAATAGCTTTGCTTCTGCTTGTAATCGCATTAAAAATTATGGATGCCACGGGAGTATCAAAAAGATGTGAGGGAAACAAAAAACTTAAATACCTTACAGCAGAAGATTTTGAAAATCTTAATGCAAAGCCTGTCAGTTTCAAATCAGACAAGGGGCAAACCCTTAACGGGTTTATTTACAATAATAAAAACATTGATAAATACAAGGCGGTTATTGTTTTTTCCCACGGAATGGGTGCAGGCCATCTTGCATACACAACTGAAATCAACTATTTTGCTCAAGAAGGATATCTTGTTCTTGCCTATGATAACACAGGTAGTTGTGCATCTGAAGGCAAAAAGCTCTATGGCTTTGCACAGGGAATTATCGACCTTAAGTATGCACTGAGTTTTGTAGAAACGCAAAAACATTTGAAAGAACTCCCATTACTTTTGTTGGGTCATTCATGGGGTGCTTACAGTGTATGTAATGTTTCTGCTATCACAAATACAAAAGGTATTAAGGGTATCGTTGCTTTTTCTCCGTTTAATTCAATGAATAAATTAATCTGTGATATTGCTAAGGCAAAAACAAAAGCAAACCTTTCGTTTCTTAATCCTTTCTTTGATTTAATCAACCTTTTCCGTTTCGGTAAAACAGGAATTCTTCGTTCCTGCAATACAATTAATAGCAATCATATCCCTACACTTATTATGCACGGTGGTAAGGATATGCAGGTTACTCTGGCAAACAGTCCTGTTGGCAACGCAGATAAAATAAAAAGCAACCCAAATGTAAGAACTGAACTATATGAAAATAAATACCACAACGTTTATCTTGATATTCAGGCAGAACAATATCTGAACAAAACCTTCGGGGAAATAGAATCTCTGGATGAAAACAGTCCTGAAGTCAGCGAAATATATCAGAATATTGACTACACACTCATAACAAAAGAAGATTTGGAAGTTATGAATAGTGTCAACATTTTTTTTGAAGAGTGCATTATAAAATGAGGTGAATTATGATGTTCAATAAAAAGCAACCTGATTATTCAGAAATCACAGAATATAGCAAAGAAATGACAACAAAGAAGAATAACTACACATTCCTGAATCAGAAATATTCATTGAAAAACCAGACTGTCATTTTAGGTGACTCAATAACAGATTTTTTCAACTGGTATGAGCTGTTTTATGATTTTTCAAAGTCAAGTGGTCAGGCAGTTTATAACCGCGGCATCAGTGGTGACACTACTGACAGACTTCTTGAAAGACTTAAGGAAAATGTGCTTATGATAAAACCCAAAAATCTTGTTATGCTTATAGGTACTAATGACATAGGCCGTGGTCTTTCTCTCTCAATAACTCTGGAAAATGTTGAAGAAATAATAAAATCAACAAAAAGCAGTTGTCCTGATATCAACTTCATCATTGAGGCAGTTTATCCTATAAACGAAAAAATGCGTGACCGTTTTGAAAAGAGAAGCAACAAAAAAATCAATGAGATGAACACAGAATTTATTAAATTATGTGAGAAATATAATTGCGTGTGGCTGGATTTCACTGATAAGCTTAAAGATAAGAATGGAAACCTGAAAGAAGAATATACCTATGATGGACTCCATATCAACGCGCAGGCTTACGAGATTGTTGCAGAAAATGTTATCCCATTATTAAAATAAAAAATATCGGTAGAATGTAGTAATTCTACCGACTTTTTTATAATAAATCCTGTTCGATAATTTCGTCAGCAATATTTCCGCAAACTGAATAGACATCATATCTGTCCCTGGAATACCATGCACCACTTGTAAGAACTACAAAACCGATTTTTGTTTCAGGATTATATGCATATAAATTGTATGTACCATACGCACTACCCGTGTGGTAGTACATATAGTCCTGATGGAAAATACCTGCAAGTTTCTTAACAGGCATACACTGTACAGGGTCATTGGGCAACTGTGGAGTCTGCATAAGGTCGATACTTTCCTTTGATAAATACTGTTGTCCGTTATACATACCGTCATTTATAAGGACTGTCAGCAATTTTGCGAAATCCTTTGCACTGATAGTAAGTCCGCCTGCGTAATAACCCATAAATGCTGCCGGTTTGTCTGTATCATTCTTTGCCCATACCTGACTTGAAGCACTCAAATCAAGAATATTAGTATTTTTATAAAGGTCAGCAACTTTATCAGCATCCAACTGTCCCGGAAGATAAGAGCCCTCTATTCCCATAGGAATAAGGAAATACTCTCTTGCGAGCATATTGAGACTCTTGCCCGTTACACATTCACAGATTGTTGCAGCAATACCAAATCCATAATTGTTATATCTGTATCTCACACCTGGCTTTTCAACATACGAGCTTGGCTTAGCCAAATGAGTCTGAATTGCCTCAAGAGAACTCTGGTAAACCTGGTCATTAAGACCTGATGTATGAGTGAGAATCATCCTTAAAGTAATCGCATCATCAGGGAAATACGGGTGTCTGACATTAACACCTAAATAATCCGAAATATCCCTATCCAATTCAAGTTTACCTTCTTCCACAAGTCGGAAAATGACCATTGCCAGAAGTGTTTTTGAAAGAGATGCAATACGGATTTTAGTATCCGGCTCAACTTTTCTTACACCTTTTACCGCCCAACCATATTCAGCTGTTGAAGACACCTTGCCGTCCTTGATTGTCGCGACCTGAACCCCAACTGCACCATATCTTTTTCCGATTTTTTCAACTAACTGTTGTAAATCTTCCGAAGCCTTCGTTGTTTCTTCCTCTGTTACAGGTTCAGTTGTCAGCTCTTCTGTAGTTATTTCAGTAGTTTCTTCCGTGGACTCTGTTTCATCAACCTGTTGACTTACAGGTGCACTGCATCCCGTAAACAACAATGCTAAGACAACAACTATACTCGTAAATTTTACAAAAAAATTTTTTGACACATTATCCCATTCTCTCTGTTTTTCTGCATATATCATACAAGAGATAATATACCAACTTGAGTATATTTTGTCAACATAAATCGAATTCTGACGAAGTTATTTATATCTTATCTTTTTTCAAATCAGCAGTGGCCGGATTTTCAATCAGTTCACCTGTTTCTGTAAATCTCGAGCCGTGGCAAGGACAATCCCATGAATGTTCTGCACTATTCCATTTGAGAGCACATCCCAGATGTGGACATCTCTTTTTGGAAGGAGCCAAAAGTCCCACTGCTGACTCAAGAATGTTTACGGGTAATTGTAAAGACAACACACTTCGCGACGGAGAAAAAAGTGATTCATAATCATTCTTTTTACCAAGTATCATATCACAGAGCAACTCTGCCGATACCATCGACGAAGTCATTCCCCATTTATTAAAGCCTGTTGCCACGAAAACATTAGAAAGCTTGTCAGAATATCTGCCGATATACGGAACGGAATCAAGACTCATACAATCCTGTGTAGCCCAAAAGTATTTTATTGGATTTCCCGGATAGTTTATTGCTGAAAAAGCCTTTAATTCACTATAATTTCCACCATCTTTTCCCGTGCGATGGTCACCTCCACCGACTAAAAGATAGTTTTTATAATTGCGAAAAGACATTCCTTTATCTGCCTCATCAACATACATTCCGTTTATTTTCGGACCATTCTGAAGTGCTATAACATAGCTTCTTTCCTGATAAAGCTTAACGAAATATCCTCCAAATTTATTCATGAACGGAAAATGAGTTGCAACTATAAAGTGGTCTGCTGTTACTTTCCCATTTTCAGTTATTGCTCTTTTTCCACGAATTTCGATAACCTTGGTTTTTTCGTAAATGGTCAGTCCTTTTGAGAGAAATGCCAGAAATTGTAATGGATTGAATTGTGCCTGATTGTGGAATTTTACTGCACCTACGGTTTCTATGGGCACAGGAATCTCCGTACAGAAATCAGGATCATATCCTAATCGCACCAATGCATGGAGCTCGCTGTTTATTTTTTTTGAATTGTTGACAGAGTAAACATAATTATCTTTTATTTGAAAATCGCAGGAAATATCTTTGCATATCTTACGATATTTTTCTAATGCTTTTTCATTGGCACACAAATACATCTGTGCCTTTTCAATGCCAAATTTCTTAATAAGTTTATCGTAAATAAGACCATGTTGAGAGGTTATTTTTGCCGTTGTATTCTGTGTCACACCTCTACACACCCTATCCGCCTCAAGCACAACACAGTCAATTCCTTTTTGTTTCAGCTCATAGGCACATAAAAGCCCTGTTATTCCACCACCGACAATGGCAACATCCGTTCTGATATCTTCCTTTAATTCCGGAAACACTTTAAACTCTGAATTTTCTGTCCATACAGATAACATATAAATCACCTGTAATAGTATTGACAAAAAGACCACTCTTAATTAAAAGAATGGTCCTGATTTTCAAATTCGATTAATTTTTAATAAGTAGTCGCCGTTAGCCAGAAATTTCATTTACTTTACAACAGCAATAGTCTCGACCTCTACAAGTACATCTTTTGGTAATTGCTTTGCTGCTACACATGAACGAGCAGGTTTACTTGTGAAGTATTCTGCATAGATTCCGTTAAACGTTGCAAAATCTTCCATATTCTTAAGGAAACAAGTTGTTTTTACAACATTCTCCAAATCACTACCTGATGCTTCGAGAAGATTTTTAATATTTTCGCAAACTTGTTTTGTCTGTTCCTCGATTGTTACTGCCTCGATTTCACCATTTGCAGGGTTTATTGCAATCTGTCCTGATGTGAAAACAAGATTACCAACAACCTTAGCCTGTGAATATGGCCCGATTGCTGCAGGTGCTTTATCTGTACTTACTGTTTTTATCATAATTATTTCTCCTTATACAAGTTTATAGCCCTGATTGATAAGTTCATTCTTAATAAGTTCAATATGTTCAAAATTCCTTGTTTCAAGCAATATTCTCAAGAAACAGCCATTAATATCTGAATTTTCTGATGCTCTTTCGTGGTGAATTGAGATAACATTACCACCCAAATCGGCAATAATATTTGAAACACCTTTAAGCTGACCTGGTTTATCAACAAGTTCGATTGTAAGTGAATATGTGCGACCACTTGTAAGAAGACCACGCTTAATTACACGAGAAAGAATTGTAACGTCAATATTACCACCTGAAACAAGGCAGACAACTTTCTTTCCTTTTACATCTATTTTATTGAACATTACCGCTGCTACTGAAACTGCACCAGCGCCCTCAGTAATAAGCTTCTGCTGTTCAATAAGAGCGAGAATTGCAGTTGCGATTTCGTCATCAGAAACTGTTACAACTTCATCTACATATTTCTTTACATATTCAAATGTGTTTGCACCCGGCTCTTTAACAGCAATACCGTCAGCAATAGTTGATACATTATCGAGACGTTCAATTTTATCGTCTTTGATTGAATTATACATACTTGGTGCGCCCTTTGCCTGAACACCATAAACCTTAACCTTGGGATTAAGTGCCTTAATTGCAAAAGAAACGCCGCTTATGAGTCCACCGCCACCAATTGGCACAACAACCACATCTGCATCGGCAATCTGGTCAAGAATCTCTAGACCAATTGTACCCTGACCTGCAATAACATCGTCATCGTCAAATGGATGGACAAATGTATATCCTTTTTCATCTCTTAACTGTAATGCTCTGTTGTATGCATCATCATAAACACCTTCAACAAGACAGATGTCAGCACCATAGCTTTTGGTTGCTTCAACTTTAGAGATTGGAGCACCATCAGGAAGACAAATAAGTGATTTAATGCCATTTTTTGTAGCAGCAAGAGCAACGCCCTGGGCGTGGTTACCCGCTGAACAAGCAATAACGCCTCTTTCCTTTTCCTCAGCTGACAGCTGACTGATTTTATAAGCAGCACCACGAACCTTAAATGAACCTGTTACCTGTAAGTTTTCTGTTTTAAGATAAACCTCGCAGTCAGGATTAATTTTTGGTGCATAAATCATATCTGTTTTACGGATAATGTCCTTTAAAACAAATGATGCGTGATAGATTTTATCAAGTGTTACCATAATATTACTTCTTTCTGAAAAAGATTAGAGTTATTCTATCATAATAAAGCAGTGAATTGCAATAGGAAAACAGAAAATTATACTCAAACAGAACGTCATTCTGAACGCAGTGAAGAACCTTAATGTTTTGTTGAACATTCAGATAAAAGATTCTTCGCGTTGCTCAGAATGACACCAACTAACCGTTATTCTATTTTACCATTTAATTATTTCGTTGTAATCGTCATAGCCATAATTGCCTGCTGTGTATTTTAGCAATTCAGCTATGTCAACCTTTTCACCATAAGGGTCTTTTACACTGATTTTTTTGAGAATTGGTTTAAGTCTCTTTAAAAATGCAATGAAAACATCACCTTCAGGTGTACCGGCATTATATGTCTGATTACCACGGAAAACATTCCGCACAAGTACAGTTGCATAGTCAATCAGCTTAACCTTTCTGATACTCTTGTCGCATTTAATAAAGAGAATTCGTGCTAATGTACCAAGCTTTACTGAACAAAGAAGCTTCCCTGCCATTCGGAGTGCAAAAACAAGTCCTTTTGATTGCTTTATACCAAACTTTCTCATTGCTCTTGTAGTGTCATCACGTAAATCAAGAAGAATATTTCTAATCATTGCATCAAACACTGATGTAAGATATTCTTTACAAGTCATACCCTTTGTATCATATTCAAAATCAGGTGTTGGAATACTCTTGATTTGTGCCTGATTTTCGTTTAATGTAACGAGTCTTATGTATGATGGGTCAGCAATAATTGAACCCGTTGTAACATCAAAGAACTTATTACCTTTTTCTGTCACAAATTCGTTGATACTCTGATTATGCATATGTCCTGTGAAAACAAGGTGAACGCCTTCGTCAGCAAGAAGTGTCGCAACTGATTTATAGTCATACATAAGTGCTGATTTGATGATTGAGAAAATTGGCTGGATAGGTAAAACAGGATAATGACAAATTGCAAACATTGTCTGCTTGTCTTCCCTCGCCTTTTTAGTCTGTACCTTAATCCAATCAACCTGTTTTGGGGTTAAACTGAACTGACCTTTTGTCTTTATGTCAGCATTTATTGCAAGAAGTCTTACACCATCACTTAATTGAGCAACATAGGAAAGGTGCTCTTCATCAACTGCGATGGCATCAGCAAAGCCGAAATCCTTATAAAGAGTAATCAATTCTTCTTTTTTTGTGCCTTCAGGCTGGTATCTTCCCTTTTCACCAAATGCGAACGGGTCATCCTTCCAGTCGTGGTCAGCAGAAATAAGATAAACTTTTTTGCCCTTTGATTTTATATCATAAAGCAACTTAATAAACTTCTCGTGGCTCTTTTTCTCACCATTCTGTGTCAGGTCGCCAACGATAATAACTGTATCTGCTAAATCTGTTTGACCTAAATATTTAAATACTGCATTATTGATACTTTCTGTTTCTGCAAAGCATTTCTGCTCATAGTGCATAAAGTCTTCATAGGCCGGACCACTGCAACCTAAATCTGTATCAAAAAAATGTGGGTCAGTAAGCACAAAAAAATTAAAATCTTTCATATTATTCTCCATTATAAAAAAAGCTCGCATAATTAAATATACGAGCTTTGAAAGTCAATTAGTCAACTGTTATGCCACTTGTTTCTCTCTTCTTTGCAAGAGCTTCAATAATATTTTTCTTTTCCTGTCCTGCAATTTTATAGAAGAAGAGTGGAATTGCACAAAGGAGCATACTGATACCCGGTACGATTGATACAAGTGAGAACATAGCAAATCTCATTTCAGGTGGCATATCAAGTGCTGACACAACTGCAGTTGAACTGAGCATCTGTGCAGGGTCAAGACCGATTACCATGTACATAATAACGATACCTGATGTTGCAAAGGCATTACCGATTTTGTTGATAAAGCCCTGACAAGCAGCACCTAAAGCATTGTCACGGAAACCTGTTGTAAGTTCCATATAGTCAAGACAGTCACCAATCATAGCAAGGCTGACTGTGTTAATAACGCCAAGAGGAATACAAGAAATAATAATGAATGGAATACAAGCATATAGGTTCATTGTAAACCAACCAACAACTGTTGTAATAATACTTGCTACAAAACCTGCAAGACAAGTTGTAATAACAAGTTTCTTGTAGTCAAACTTCTTCATAAGTTTAGGCATAAAGAGTGTTGCACCAAAAAGTCCAACGATAGAACTAATCTGAAAAACTGTTTTAACTGTTGAAATGCTTGATTCAATTGCTGCCATTCTTTCTGCTTCTGTTGCAAGAGTTGCAAGGTCAGGACCTATATAGAATGAATATCTTGCCACATGGATTGCAGCTGCAGCAACCATATAACGACCACTTGAAAGAACACCCATCAAAAGAACGAGAACAAGAGGTTTACACTTGAATATTCGTGAAAGCTGTGATGGCTCACCAGGTTGACACTTGCGAACAGGCATCTTCACTCTTTCCTTAACACCTGTACAAGCACGAGCATAAAGGACAGAGCCAAGACCGACTGTCACAATAGCCATAATGAGATATTTTCTCTTCTGTACCATAAGTGGGTCAGGTGCTACATCCTGCCCTTTTACCCACGCAGCCATAACAAGACCAACCACAAGGAAAAGAACCTCAGGAACTGCAGAACCGATTGAGTTGAAAATCTTGCTTACAGAAATAACAGAGCTTCTTTCTTCTGAATCAGGTGTCATAACATTTGGAAGTCCCCAGAATGAAACATCACCGACAGTGTAAATCATACCCCAAGCAACATAAACGATTGCTGAATAAATCATTAACTCTGTTTTTCCAAGATTTGGGCTTAAATACATAAGGAATGTAACAATTGCAATAGGAATTAATGCCCAACGGATAAATGGAAGCATTTTTCCACTTTTAAGATTACTTCTGTCAACAATCATACCCATAAGCGGGTCATTGATAGCATCCCATACTCGTGCCAAAAGCATAAGCAAAAGCACGAACATAGGTGTTAACTGCAAAACATTGAGGTAGTAGTCACTGATGTAACTTGACATCAAAGCATAAATCATACCCTGACCTAAACCAGCAACACAGAATGCAGTCATTTCATTTTTCTTAACAAACTTTTTCTGTTCCATAATTAATTCTCCTCTTCCTTTGTCTTATCACATGAGAATTGATAATACTAATAAATACTGTGCGAGATAATATGTAATGTGCACCCATATTACGTTAGCTTTTGTGTTTCCGTTCTTTTTGAAGAATGCTATTGAAAGAGCAAGGTCAGAAAGAGCAAAAACCAATGTACCCACATTCATTGTTACAAATCGTGGTAAAGCCTCCGGCACAGGTGAGCCACCAATCATAGGCAACCAGCCAAATGCATTCATACCATTAAGGCTGAATGTAACTGTCAACATTATGACAATTGAATAAACAAAAGTCAACCACTTTAATTTTCCATATTCAAAGCCTGTTTTCTTTGAGATAAGACGTTCCACAATTGCAATTGCGCTTGCACTGAATATTGCGAGAGCTATCTGCCAGGGAATGAATTCAGGATATGCAAAAAGGATACCTATTACGTAAAAAATGTGGCTGACCATAAAGCTCGCAATACCCACAATTGTATATGGCTCATCATATTCTTTATGCACATATTTCAGGTCAAGCCAGATATCACCTACTGTACAGAACACCATTCCAATTACAAAAAGGATTCCATATCCAAAATTTTCAGGTTTCATGGCAAGTGCCACACAACCCAAAACAACAAAAAACAATGAAGATGTTGCCTTGAGAACAACTGCTTTGACAGAGCATTCTTTTAATCTTTCCGCAAGGAACATTATTATACAAATAATAAATGCGACTGACAAACCTATGAATAAATAGTTAAGCAAATTATATTCCCCTTTCCAAAAACACTCATATAAAAAATTATACCAATAATTGTAATAATTTACAACTATCAGTATAACTAAAAATTATATTTTATTTTTAAACACTGTGCCTATTTAAGCAATAATGTTGATGCAAATGTGAACTGTGCTGCATAATAAAACAGATGATTGACAACAACATTCGGTTTGGTGTTTCCACCTTCTTTGAAATAGATGTTTGAAAGAACCAAATCAGAAAGAGTGAAAAGAATTGATGCTATCGCCAACATAAACAGGTCTTTTGAGAATCCTTTGTAGAACATACCATTTATCGCTGTAAACATTGTACAAGAAAGGAATACACCGTAAAGGAACAAAATCTTTTTGTATCTTCCATACTTAACCTTCATTGGTTTTTCAAGAGCCAAAGTTACAATTGCAAAGATTACGGATGCCAGAATGTTTATTATAGCGTACCACCATTCAAACTGACCTTCGCCATATTTGAATGCAACTGCAGGAATATAAAAAATATGATTTGCAATAAAACAAATGATACCTGCGTATGTATAAATATGATTATGTTGTTTATAAACATATTTCATATCAAGCCACACATCACCCAAAAGTCCAAAAATAAGACCCATAATAACAAGAATGCCATATTCCATATTATTATTGTTAAATGCAAATGCTGAAAAAGCTGTTCCTATAAAGCAAACAGAAGCACCGGCTTTAGTAAACATCGCACCGATTCCGCCACGCCTTACACGCATAACAAGAAATGCAATAGTTACTAAAACACCTACAATTACAGCTGCTGCATATATGTAATGATACATAAACAATCCCCCTATTCTTCCACAAATTCCCTATGAACATATTATAATGTTAATTTTTTAACAATTCAAGATAAAATTTGCACAAAAATCAGTTCTGTTTTTTGACAATACCATATTCATCATCAAGTCGGAAATAAGGACAATGGTAATTTGGTGTTGTTAAAAACCTCATCATTTCGTCTTCATCGAGATTTATATCGCAGCAGTATTCTTCTGATTCATCATCAAAATAATAGTTTACACAATTTTCACATTGACTCATATTATACCTCA
>JAZNLY010000066.1:0-5686 GCA_045579305.1 Candidatus Fimenecus sp.
GAACACCTTTGTAAACACCTTAACGGTTCAGCAGCCTGGAGAAATGGTACGGTGGCTTAAAAACCACCTACCTTAATAATATCAAATTAAGAAAGGAAGTATTTTATGTCAAAACTTTATTTAGCTTATGGTTCAAACCTGTACCTACAACAAATGGCTCACAGATGCCCTACAGCGAGAGTTGTAGCAACTACCTATCTGGAACACTACAAACTTACATTTCGTGGTCACAACGGAAATGCAGTGGCAACAGTTGAGCCATCAGAAAATGACCGAGTACCAGTTATGATTTGGGAGATATTCGACAAGGACGAACAGAGCCTTGATATTTACGTAGGCTATCCACGACTTTACAGAAAAGAGTATGTAACAGTTAAAATTAACAGACAAAACACACAGGTTATGATGTATGTTATGAATCCAGGCAGACCACTTGGAAAGCCGAGTGCTTATTATTACTCAACCATCCTAAAAGGCTACTTGGATGCAAGATTTGATAAAACATACTTGAACGATGGTGTAATGAGGTCTGTGGTAAAATAACGGTACATATAACTAAGGATTTCATAGAGAATTATGCATCGCTTAAGCCCTTAAAAAATCGAGCGTCGTACATGGAAAAACAACCTATTATGTAGTAGGTTGTTTTTATTGATTTTTAAGGCGCAGTATGTTATGATTTAACAATAAAATTCATGTAGACAAATACTTAAAAGGATGATAAATGATGCTTAACAAAATTACTGAAATAGTAAAAGAGGCAGGAAAGATAATTCATTCTGCACACAATCAGGAGAATACTGTAACAGCCAAAGAAGGTAAGAAAAATTTTGTAACAAAATACGATGTTGCTGTACAGGAATTCTTATTTAAAGAGCTTGGCAAAGCTTTCCCTGATGCCCAGTTTATCGGTGAAGAAGGCGAGAATGACTTTTCAACTGATGGTTTGCGTTTTATAATTGACCCAATTGACGGAACCACAAACTTTATGCAGGACTATCGTTGTAGTTGCATTTCTGTTGCACTTTGCAATAATAATGATGTTATTGCAGGCGTTGTATATAACCCTTATACTGACGAGCTCTTTAGTGCTGAAAAAGGCAAGGGAGCGAACCTTAATGGAAACAGGATAAAGGTGAGTGAACGCCCACTTTCAGATGGACTCGCTCTTTTTGGAACCTCTCCATATCACCCTGAAAATACAGATGAAACCTTTGCACTTTTAAGAAAGGTTTTTGATTTTTCTCGTGATATTCGTAGAAGTGGCTCAGCTGCTTACGATATCTGCACAGTTGCTTGTGGCAGATGTGAGGTGTTCTTTGAGAAAGGTTTGCAGCCTTGGGATATTGCAGCAGGAACTTTAATCTTAAAAGAAGCTGGTGGTGTTGCATTGAATTATCAAGGAAGAGAAATTAGTTTTTCAGCACCGAATGATGTTGTTTTTGCTAACCCTAAAGCATACAAAGAGTTTATAACCTTACTTTAAAAATTCTTTTAAGTAAACAAAGTGTATAAATAAATAAGCGTTGCATTTGGGATTATGTTGTCCCTTGTGCAACGCTTAATTTTTTATTTATAATCTGGATATGTTACTGTTCTACCTGTAAAAAACTCAACTACTGACTGATAAATTTCAGTGAATATTTTTTGTGTTCTCCCCTTGACTGCAAGCTCGTAAGAGATTTTCTTTGAATACTTATCGCCACTTTCCTTTTGTTCCTTTGCATAGTCGTGGTCAAACACATCATAAAGACGTTCAACTCTTGTTGTATATGTTGAAGTGTCGTTTTCGTCAATTTCAACCACACGATAACCATATTGAGTTGTATAAGCTAATCCCTTATAGCGTGTCATTGGAGAGGTGAAAATATCAATATTCTGGTTTCTTACACCAAATGCGTTTGTATGGTCGTGGCCTGTGAACATTGCAAGCACATCGCCTGTTTCAACCAAAGCATCAAACTGACCATCGTTGTAATAACCCGGACATGGATATTCATTGAGCGTACCATAGTTTGTATTTTCTGGGTCGAACATATAATATTCATCTTCATTATAAAGATGTTTTTCTGAAAATAGCTTCTTTGAATCAACCTTTTTAAGAACATCATAAATTTCAGGAACAATAATATGCTGGAAAACAACTGAGTTGACAGTTTCGCCACCATTTTCTTCTTTAAGCTTTGCAGAAGTTTCTTTATACCACTCAATTTGTTCAGTTCTTACTCTGTCATAATGTCTTGGCTCATCTTCGTCATAATCACCTGAGTCAAATACCCAAAGATTGAAATTTACCTTGTCACTATCAGAAGCCAAAACAGGAATATTGAATGTTGCGCAGTTTTTGAAATTTGTTTCATCACCTGCAGATATTACACAAGAGAATGTCTTGTAATATTCCATAATATCTTTTCTTGACATTGGTCCTTCTTCTGAATCGTGATTACCAAAGGTTACAGCAACAGGAATGTTTCTTGATTCAAAGATATTCATAAGTGCATTTATAAGCTTTTTTGTTTCTTCAGGGTCTTCGTTAGGATGTGTATTATCACCTGTAAGTACAACAAGGTCAGGCTTTTCAATATCACAAGCATTAGCAATAACCCATATTGATGAATCAAAATGCTTATCATTATCAAGATGGGTGTCGGCAATATGTAATATTTTGAGCTTACCATTAGAATTGAATCTTATTGTTGTGTCTGTTGTTTTCTGTGAATCAGCAGAGGAGTAGTCGATATTTGTGTTTTCAGGTTCAACTTCAAAATAAATTATTCCTGCCACAAGATTAACAATACATACTACTAACACAATTAAAATTATTTTTTTCAACATTTTAACATCTCCCGACTCATTTTTTTACTCTATAGATATTCACTTCATACGCACGAAGCTTATCTGCAGATACAAAATAATTTGAAAGTAAACATTCACCTTCTATAGAAACAGGTCTTTCAATAATATTTTCCGTGAGGTTTATCTCAATATAGAATTTGCTTTCAGCACTTTCTCTGTAAAAGCAGAATGTTTCATCATTTGTTTCAATTGGTTTGAAATCACCATAAACAAGGGTTGACTTGTTTGCTTTACGAAGAGCCATAAGAGATTTATAGTAATTAAAAGTACTTGTTGAATCTTCAAGCTGTACTTTTGCATTACATTCTTTATAGTCACCATTGACTCTAATCCAAGGCACACCTGTTGTAAACCCTGCATTTTCACTATCATCCCAACAGATGGGAGTTCTTGCGTTATCTCTTCCACCTGCAAGAATTTCTGCAAAAATTTCTGCTTCATCTCTGCCCATTTTAATATTTTCGTTAAATCTGTTGATTGCCTCGACATCACGAATTTCACTCATATTGTTGAATTGGCAGTTCATCATACCCAATTCCTGACCTTGGTAAATATATGGTGTACCACGAGTTGTAAGCACCATTGCACCGAGAAGCTTTGAAAGTGGTTTTCTGAACTTGGTATCAGGATTAACCTTTGAAACCATTCGTGGATTATCGTGGTTTTCAATAACGAATGATGGCCATGATGAGCCACAAAGTGAAAGCTGATATTTTATAAAAGCCTCTTTCAAGTATTTAAGGTCATATTTATAATCCTGATACTTTTGTTTTCCAGGATTCTCAATATGGTCAAAAAGGAATGCCTGACAAACCTCTTGTCGTGAATCATCTGAAATAAGTTTGACCATTTCAATACCTGTACTGCAAGGCTCTGCAACACAAAAACTTTCAGGAAATTTCTTGAAAGTCCTTTCATTAAGTTCTTTAAGATATTCATGAAGTCTTGGACCCCACGAATAGTGTTCAGCACCGCAACCGAATAGTTTGCCAATGTGTGGATTGCCGTCAGGAAGACTTGGGACCTTTGAAATAAGGGTGATAACATCCATTCTAAATCCATCAACACCTTTTTCGAGCCACCAAGAAACCATATCATAGATTTCTTTTCTGAGTTCAGGATTTTCCCAGTTCAAATCCATTTGTTTTGATGAGAAAAGGTGTAAAGCCCATTCGTCCAATTCAGGATAATAATTCCACGCAGAACCCGAGAAAACTGATGTCCAGTTATTTGGCGGAATTCCGTCACCCTTGCCCTTACGGAATATGTAATAATCCTTGTATTTTTCGTCCCCTGCCAACGCTTTCTGGAACCATTCGTGTTCATCAGAAGTATGGTTAACAACAAGGTCCATAACAAGCTTCATACCGCGTTTATGAATTTCGTCGAGCATCAAATCAAAGTCGTCCATTGTCCCGAATTCTGTCATAATCCTGCGATAATCACGGATATCATAACCCATATCATCATTAGGTGAATCATAAATGGGGCTTAACCAAAGCACATCAACACCTAAATCTTTAAGATAATCAAGCTTTGAGATAATACCCTGTAAATCACCGATACCATCACCATTTGAGTCCATAAATGAACGAGGATAAATCTGATAGATAACAGACTCTTTCCACCATTTAGGGTCAACTTCGTTTTTAGCAATAACCTTTTCAGTGGTTAAATTCATAAGGCTAGCAATTTGTTCAATTTCAGAAACAGAAAGCTTATCACCTAAGAGCTCGACAATAGTCTTTTCTCTATATATAGGGTTTACCAATATATCATTTGAAAGATTATTACGATAAACCACCATTTGCGCAACATCATAACCTACAGGGTTATCAAGTACATCACTCAAGGTGCTCATAGGAGTAATTTTCATAAAAATCCCCTTTTCAAAAAAGGCCTTGTAGTATACACAAAGCTTTTGCTAAATTTCAAATTAATCGTCCAAGTTTGTTATTTTACCAATGAAAACATTTGACTCTGTTAACAACTCATCAGATTTTTGATTTTCAAATATAATTCCATAATTCGGCGAATTGGTGTTTTCGGGTGAAATAAAAACATTATTCTTTATTTTCACATCATAAACCATGGGTCTGAAAATTATGTAACCTCTACTTTTACCATACAGCCCTGATTTACCATCAAAAATATTATTTTCAATCAAAATGTTATGATGCCCACAATCTCCATGATGACCTATGGCAGGAAAACCTGCACATTTGAAAATGTTATTTGATATTGTGATATTGTGGCACACTGTATCATCTTTGCAAAAGTCAATTAAATTACCATTACAGTTATAAACAGGGCCGTAACTACCTTCATGGGCAAGGTCAAGTTGAATCTGCTCGTTAAGAAGATTTTCAGGAATTAAAGTGTATGAAGGTCCGTCAAACACACAACTGTCTATAACGGTATTTTCAGATGAGTTAATCTCAATCATATGCCACATTGAGCAGTGACGAAAATTGCAACCGACAATTCGTATATTACGACAATGTACTGTATTAACAAGAGTGGATTTTTCTATCAAATCAGCATTGCCATCAAAAATACCACCCGAAATTACAACATCGTGCGTACCTTCGTAGCCACTCCACTGTGGCTCTGAATAAGCTGCAAGAAGATATCTTGTTACAGGCTCAATTTCCTTACTGCGTAAAATCACAGCATTGTCAGATAATTTAAAAATCTGATTTGAATAGAAAATAAGTGTTGAAGAAACAAGATAAGTGCCGTCAGGAAAGTATATTGTACCTCCATCTTTCACCTTATCAATACATTCCTGCAATGCTTTGGTATCATCGTGAACACCATCAGCAAAAAC
>JAZNLY010000067.1:0-21826 GCA_045579305.1 Candidatus Fimenecus sp.
GATGAAGAAATGGTAGAACTTGCAGAGTTCTTTGGAGTGAATTACAGAAAAGATTTTCTGAATATATGAGTCCGATGATTCGGCAACATAAAACAATAAATGCAAAGAAGAAAAACTATCGGAGGTTTTCTTATGCTATACAAGAAGAACACAGAAAATCAATTGGATAATGAACTTTTCAAAAATCCTACAAGTGAATATCGAGGAACACCTTTTTGGGCATGGAACTGTAAACTGGAAAAGGATGAGCTCTGCCGTCAGATAGACATTTTTAAGGAAATGGGTCTTGGTGGCTTTCATATGCACGTAAGAACAGGTATGGCTACACCATATCTTTCCGATGAATATATGGATATAGTCAAATGCTGTGTTGAAAAAGCAAAGAGCGGAAATATGCTTGCATGGCTTTATGATGAGGACAGATGGCCTTCAGGTGCTGCAGGCGGTCTTGTAACCAAAAATCCTGAATACCGTTCAAGATATTTGCTTTTCACCAATAAACCATACGAGGAAGACAAAGAAACCTATGTAAACACCGATTGTCGTTGCACAGGTGGAAGAAACCTTGAGGGTAAACTTATAGGAGTTTATGATGTTAAGCTTGATGATGAAGGTTTTCTCAGTTCTTATAAGCGAATTGAAAAAGATGACTCTTACGAGGGTGACAAGTGGTATGCTTATGTGGAAGTCTGTTCACCTTCAAGCTGGTACAATAATCAGACTTATATTGATACTCTTAATAAAAAAGCTGTTGAGAATTTCATTGAAATTACTCACGAACGATATAAAGAAACAGTCGGTGAAGATTTTGGTGATGCAGTTCCTGCGATTTTTACCGATGAACCACAGTTTTCACGAAAACAAACCTTTAATAACTCAACCGATAAAGACGACGTAACACTTCCTTGGAGTGACGATATTCCTGAAACATATAAAGGAATGTATGGTGACGATATACTTGATTATATTCCTGAATTATTTTGGGATTTCAAGGGTGATAATGTGAGTGTACACCGTTATCACTATCACGACCACGTTGCAGAACGCTTTTCTTCCGCTTTTGCCGATACTGTGGGTTCCTGGTGTCGCAAGAATGGTATTGCACTTACAGGTCATATGATGGAAGAACCTACACTTAAAAGTCAGACAAGTGCCTTGGGTGAGGCAATGCGTTCATATAGGGGCTTTGATATTCCGGGTATTGATATGCTTTGTAATCGTTATGAATTCACAACAGCAAAGCAGACACAGTCTGCGGCGCATCAGTTCGGATGTGAAGGTGTTCTTTCCGAACTTTATGGTGTTACTGGCTGGGACTTTGATTTCAGAGGTCATAAACTTCAGGGTGACTGGCAGGCGGCTTTAGGTGTAACTGTCCGTGTTCCTCATCTTTCCTGGGTTTCAATGGCTGGTGAGGCAAAGCGTGACTATCCTGCATCCATTCATTACCAATCTCCTTGGTACAAGGAATACTCATATGTTGAAGACTATTTTGCAAGGGTTAACACTGCCCTCACAAGAGGTAAGCCTGTTGTTAAAGTCGGTGTTATTCATCCTGTTGAGAGTTATTGGCTCCATTGGGGACCTAATGATAAGTCCGACCTTATACGTGAAACTATGGATGCAAAATTCAGGGATGTAACTGATTGGCTTCTTAAAGGCGGTATTGATTTTAATTTTATCAGTGAGTCACTCCTACCCTCTTTGTGTGAAAAAGGTGGAAACCCTCTTAAAGTGGGTAAAATGGAATATGACGCTATTGTTGTGCCTGATTGTGAAACCTTGCGTTCTTCAACTCTTTCTCGTCTTGAAGAATTCAGAAATCAAGGTGGAAAGCTCATTTTTATGGGTGATGCACCAAGCTTTGAAAACGCAGTTAAATCGGACAGAGGCAGAAATCTCTATGAAAAATCAGTACGTATCTCTTTTGACCGTGCAAGACTTCTTGATGCTCTTGAAAGTAACAGAACAGTAACTCTACGTTATGATAACGGTGCGCTGACTGACGATTTCATCTATCAGCTTCGTGAAGACAATGACTGCAACTGGCTTTTTATCTCTCATTGTGTTGAGCCTTACAACAAGGATGTTTTCCGTAGTAAAAATCTGAGAATCACACTGAATGGAGAAAAGAAAATTACTATATATGATACACTTACAGGAGATATTTACCCTGCTGATGTTGATTATACAAATGGCAAAACTGTGGTTAAAAAGAAGATGTTTGATTATGACAGTTTACTTCTTAAAATTGAAGACGGCAAGAATGAAATCATTTCAGTTAATGCAAAAAAAGAACTTAAAAGTATAGGAATTTCATCTCAAGTTCCTTATACTCTTGATGAAAAGAATGTCCTTCTCCTTGATATGTGTCAGTTCAGCGTTGACGACGGTGAATTTATGCCTGAAGAAGAAATTCTCAGAGCTGACAATATTGCAAGGGAAATTGCAGGGCTTAAAGAACGTGAAGGCTCTGTTGCTCAACCATGGGTAATCCCGCCTGAAACACCTGAACACACTATTGCACTTAAGTTTACCATTGATTCTCTTATTGACGTGAAAAATCCCGTACTCGCTCTCGAGGATACTGAGAAAGCTGAAATAACGCTTAACGGAGCGCTTGTTGATAATACGATAACAGGCTGGTATGTGGACAAATCAATAAAGACAGTTAATCTTCCTGACATTTGTAAAGGTAAAAATGTTATCACCATAAAACTTCCTCTCGGTAATCATACAAACACGGAGTGGTGTTATCTTTTAGGTGATTTTGGCACAAAAGTTACTGGCAGAAATGTTCAGCTTACAGAATTACCTGAAAAATTATGGTTTGGTGATATTGTAAATCAGGGACTTTCTTTCTATGGCGGAAATATTACATATCACGTGGGAGAGATAAATGCCCAAAATGGTGAAATTGAAATTATGATACCTCAATATCGTGGAGCTCTTGTCAAGGTATTCGTTGACAACGAGGATAAGGGCAATATTGTTTATTCACCTAACACTCTTCGCATAACCGGACTACCAAAAGGTATGCACAAATTAGATATTAAGCTTTATACAAACAGATTCAATTCTTTCGGTGCAGTTCACAATGCAGATTCAGAACTTGATTGGTACGGTCCTAATGCGTGGCGTACGGAAAATGAAGAGTGGTCTTATGAATACCAACTTAAAACGGTGGGTATTATTTCAACTCCTATAATCAAGGTATAGTAAACGATTTCGGATTTGCAGTAAAGGGTAGTGTCCAAGAAGGCTTTATGAAGATTTATCAGTCAGTAATAGAATTTTTTACAGGCAGACAGGTTACATACCCGGACTAGTATAAACAACAATGCAACAGTATTTGAAAAATGATGAATAGTATTAATTAGCGTTGTTAATGCCAAATCAGATACCACTACTCAGCAATTTATGCCGGTAGTGGTATCATTGTTTTATATAGCTTTAAGCCATTTACAAGAATTAAGCGTTGCATTTTGGAAATCATTCTCCCCTCTTGCAACGCTTTTTATTGCTTATTTAGTTGATTACTTAAAATAATCTATCTTACATATTGTTAAACAGCTAAAATAGGGTTTAATTATTTGTTTACAACAGGACTCACCCGTGCAAATTGGTTTTCACCTTTAACTATTGTGAATATGGTAGAAGATTCCCCGTTTGCCATAAATCCACCCATCATGCCATTATGAGGTGTCATATTTTCCATTCCATCAGGCATTTCCGGTCTTTCACCATCGGGCTTTTCTGGTGGAGTAAATCCCTCAGGCATTTGCGGACGCTCACCATTTGGTTTTTCAGGTCTCTCCATATCTTCCGGTAATTCTTGTTGTTCACCGTCCGGCATCTGTGGTCTTTCACCTTGTGACATACCACTCATTGAACTTGCAGAAAGTTGTGTATCACCTTGCCAGAAAGTACAGTCACCGGGAGTAAGTTCATCACCTGCAACTAAAAGATATGTGAAATCATTTGTTGGTGCATATTCACCGATTACTTTGCCATCAGCATTTTTAAGTGTGTAGGTACTGTCACCAACCTGACGTGATACGAAACTGAATACTGCATAGGTCTGCTCACCACCTGCGATTCTATCAAGCATATTTCCCGATGCGATTACCTTACCACCATTGATATAGATGCCTTTGTCCGAGTCAATTCCTGCATCACCACTTGTAGCACAAGCCTGTGCCGTTACAGTACCACCGTTGATTACAAGCCAACCGTTTGAGTCGATTCCGTCACCCTCACCTGTTTTACCATCACAAAGGATATTGAGTGTACCACCATTTATTGTTGTGACTGAAACATTATCTTCGTTGGTGTTAATTCCGTCATTACCCGATGTTATGTTAATAATACCACCATTGATTGTAAGGTGCAATTCACTGTCAAGACCTTCATTTTCGGCTTTGATATTGAGAACACCATCGTCTTTTTCGCCACCATCTATATTCATTGTTTTCTTTGAATAGAATGCAGCATCGTATTTATGGAGTTTCTTGCTGTCAACCACTTCTGTACCGTCTTCGTTTAGCTCATAGGATTTATATATCTTTGCAACATAAGAGCCGTTTATGTTGTTTTCTGTACCATCTGCAATAATTACATTAGCACCTGCTTTACTTGTATCAACATCTTTTGTTGCAGTTTCTTCATCAGCAACGCCACATTCATAGACATTATAGAAAATAACTGCGGGAGCAACTGTACAACTGATATCAACACCATTTAGAATAAGTGTTACAACTGCATTCGGGTCGGTTTCTGCATCTTCACCCAAATCAACTGCAATCTGTCCTGATGAAAGTTTACCACTTAAAACATATCTGCCTGGTTTTGTAATATGTACAACTGTATGAGTATCTGCTTCTGCTTGAGGATGTTCATCAGCTTTTGTGCCTTCGCCATATTTAAAATCCTGGCCTTCAAGATAGAACACAATATCGTTTGCAGAATAAACTGCTTGTGAATTATCGTTTGTAATCTCATTACCGTCAACTGTAATCTTATTGTCAGCAAGTTTGATTTGAATACCATCAATTTTCTGCTCTGAAGGTGCATTGCAACCTGTTAGAATCAAAACCATAATAAGTATACACGCAAATATCTTTTTCATTTTCTCAAGACCTTTCTTTTGCTTTAACTTTATAATACATTATTATCCAAAAGTATTAAAATAATATTTCGTAAATGTAAAAAAATAATAAACATTCAAAAAACTATGAGCCATATGCCAATAGAGTTTTTTCCATATAAGAGTTGCGAATAAAAAAATATAAGATTTTATATTGACTTTTGATTTTCAGAGGAATATAATTGAGAAAAATTGAGTTTTCAAGGTAATAAATATGAACTTAGCTCTTTCAAGTGCAGGTAAATATTTCTTTAGCTTTAGCGTAGCTTATTATTTTAGCTATGCTTATTTTGCTGTGGAAAAGTTACTTGTGAGAGCATAAAAGTTTTAAAATTACTTGAATTATTCTGATAGTATTTTTAATGCCTCACTTGTAACGAAAGCAAGTGAGGTTTTCTTTTTTTGAAAGGTAGGTTTCGGATATGTCAGACAAGTTGAATGAAGCAAGAGAGATTATAAACAGAGTTGATTCACAGATGGCAGAATTGTTTGCCGAAAGAATGAAAGCCGCTGAAATGGTTTTTGATTATAAAAAGGAATTCGGACTTCCGATTTCGGACCCTAAAAGAGAAGAAACAGTTATTGAAAAGAATTCTGCACTGATAGATGATGAAGTTATCAAAGGCTATTATATCGACTATATCAAGAATCTCATGGACATTTCTAAAGCATATCAGTACCGTATGCAGAACGGATTAAAAGTGGCATACAGCGGAGTTGAAGGTGCTTTTGCACATATAGCCGCAGGAAGAATTTTCCCTGACAGTAACAGAACTTCATACAGAGATTTTAAATCCGCATACGATTCCGTTGTAAAAGGTGAATCAGATGTAGCGGTGCTTCCTATTGAAAACAGTTACGCTGGTGAAGTGGGACAGACCATTGACCTTATTTTTTCAGGCAGTCTTTTCATAAACGGAATTTATGAGCTTGAAATTCATCAGAATCTTCTTGGTGTCCCCGGTGCAACTGTTGATGACATTAAAAAAGTTACAAGTCATCCACAGGCTCTTGGTCAGTGTCACGATTATATTAAGCTTCGTGGCTTTGATGTTGAAGAGGCGAACAACACCGCCATTGCTGCGAAAACAGTTTCAGATTTGAATGATAAAGCTCTTGGTGCAATAGCAAGTGTTGAAACCGCAGAAATTTACGGTTTGAAGGTTATTGAAGCAAACATCAATAAGAGTGGTGAAAACACAACTCGCTTTGCAGTTCTTTCAAAAGTGAGAGCAGATTCACCTGCACTTACAAGTTCAGTTCTGATGTTTACTGTTAAAAATGAGGCAGGTTCTCTTGCGAACGCAATAAGCATTATCGGAAAATACGGATACAATATGACAGCACTCAGAAGCAGACCATTGAAAAAACATTCATGGCAATACTATTTCTATATAGAAATTGACGGTACAACAGATACCGAAGAAGGACAAAAAATGATAGCAGACTTAAATGAGGTTTGCGACAAGCTTAAAATCGCAGGAACTTTTGTACCACACAACGAAATATAAGGGTGGATAATATGAATATACATTTAAATTTAAAAGAAAACAGTTACGATATTATAGTTGAACGAGGTATTCTTGAAAAAGCAAATAAACATCTTAATCTGAACAGACGAGTTCTTGTTGTAACTGATTCGGGTGTTCCCGGAAGTTATGCAAAGACACTTGCAAATCAATGTAAAAATCCGATTATATGCACTGTGGAATCCGGTGAAGCATCAAAGAGTATGGAAACATTTCAGAAGCTTCTTAGTACAATGCTTGAAAACGATTTTTCAAGAAAGGACTGTGTTGTTGCAGTCGGTGGCGGAGTTGTAGGCGACCTTTCCGGATTTGTGGCATCAGCATATATGAGAGGTGTGGATTTTTATAATATTCCAACAACGCTTCTTTCACAGATTGACTCATCCATTGGTGGAAAAACTGCAATAAATTTTGAAGGAATTAAAAACATTGTAGGAGCTTTTTATCAGCCGAAAAAAGTTCTCATTGACCCCGAGCTTTTAAAGACACTTCCTGACAGACAGATTTCAAACGGACTTGCAGAGGCAATCAAAATGGCTCTTACATCGGACAATGAACTTTTCAAAATATTTGAAAATGAGGATATAGAAGAAAATATTGACGAAATCATTATCCGTTCACTCAATATAAAAAAGAATGTTGTCCAGCAGGACGAGAAAGAGTCAGGAATCAGAAAAATTCTTAATTTCGGCCACACAATCGGTCACGGAATAGAGAGCAGTGTCAATATGACTGAGCTTTATCACGGAGAATGTGTAGCGCTTGGTCTGATTCCGATGTGTAGCGAAAAAATAAGACCAAGAGTTGTAAATGTGTTAAAGAAATGCAACCTTTATAATCTTATGGATTTTGATTGGAATAAAATCAACGAATTCCTTTTCCATGATAAAAAGGCTGACGGAGATACTGTTTCAGTAACAATGGTTAATGAAATCGGAAAATACGAAATCACAACACTCAAATGCAGTCAGGTTATAGAAATGGCTGAAAATTGTCTGAGAGGATGATATAAATGAAAAATACATTCGGTAACAGTGTTGCAATCACCTTGTTTGGTGAAAGCCACGGTGAATATATCGGTGCTGTACTTGACGGACTTGCACCGGGAATAAAAATTGACAGAGAATATATTGAGAATATGCTTACCCTCAGACGTCCTGACGGAAAGATTTCCACACCAAGAAAAGAAAAGGACAATTTCAGAATTGTCAGCGGTGTTGTAAACGGAAAAACAACGGGCACTCCGATAACAATTCTTATACCAAATGAAAATGTCAACAGCAGCGATTATGCCGAGCTTAAAACTGTTGCTCGTCCCTCTCACGCTGATTATACTGCACAGTGCAAATATCACGGCTTTCAGGATTCAAGAGGTGGCGGACATTTCAGCGGAAGAATTACTGCTGCCTTTGTCGCAGTAGGTGCAATATGCAAACTGGCATTAGAACAAAAAGGCATTTCTATCGGCACTCACGTAAAAAGCTGTGGCAGAATTTCGGACAGAGATTTCGTTGATTATATTGCTGATATCAAGGCTTTGAACGAAAAAACTTTTGCTGTGCTTGATGAATCCTGTGAAGAAACAATGAAAAACAAAATTCTTGAAGCGGCATCGGACGGTGACAGCGTTGGCGGAATTCTTGAAACTGCAGTAGTCGGTGTTCCGCAAGGAGTGGGAGAGCCATGGTTTGATTCTGTGGAAAGTCTTATTTCCCATATAATGTTTTCAATTCCTGCAGTCAAAGGAATTGAGTTTGGTGCAGGTTTCGCCTTTGCTGATATGAAAGGAAGTTTTGCAAACGACTCATTGAAGATTCAGGACGGAAAAATCCTGACAGAAACAAATAATAACGCAGGTATAAACGGTGGTATCACAAACGGAATGCCGATTATTTTCCGTACAGTAATAAAACCGACTCCAACAATCTTCAAACCTCAGAATACAGTCGATTTTAAGGATATGACCGAAACTTCTCTGGAACCAAAAGGCAGACATGACCCTGCTATTGTTCACAGAGCACGGATTGTTCAGGATGCAGCAACAGCAATTGTACTTTGCGATATGCTCTCATTGAGATTCGGCACAGATTGGCTTAACGGATGTGAATAAACCATGAAAAAATACGGATGTATAGGCAAAAAGTTAACACATAGCTTTTCAAAAGATATTCACGCAAAACTTGCTGATTATGAATATGAACTTATTGAGCTTAATGAGGAAGAATTAGATAAATTTCTAAATGCAAAAGAGTTCAATGCTATAAACGTGACTATTCCATACAAACAGACAGTACTCCCCTATCTTGATTCATTAAGCGATGTTGCAAAACGGATTGGTGCTGTCAATACTGTTGTGAATAAGAGTGGTAAACTGTATGGTTATAATACCGATTACTACGGAATGAAGGCACTCGTGGAAAAAACAGGTATTGAAATAAAAAATAAGAAAGTTCTTATACTCGGAACCGGTGGCACAAGCAAAACCGCAAATGTTCTGATGGAGGATATGGGTGCTGACGAGATAATTACTGTAAGCAGAAGCAAAAGAGAGAACCATATAACTTACGAAGAAGCTGTAAGGGAACATTCGGATGCTCAGGTAATTATCAACACTACTCCGTCAGGAATGTACCCTGATTGTGATTCACAACCCATTGATATTTCTGCTTTTGACAAGCTGGAGGGTGTGGTTGATGTGGTTTACAATCCACTTTGCACCAACCTTATTTTAAAGGCAAAAGAAAAGGGCATAAAAGCCCAAGGCGGACTTTATATGCTTGTTATGCAGGCTGTTGTTGCAGTTGAAAAATTTCTTGAAAAGGAAATCGAAAAAACAGTTGCAGACAGTGTTTTTGCATCTGTTCTTTCGTCAAAGGAAAATATTGTTCTCACAGGAATGCCCGGAAGTGGTAAGAGTACTGTCGGAAAGCTTTTGAATATTGACGGATTCAGTTTTATTGATACTGATGAAGAAATTGAAAGCCGTTGCGGTTGTTCAATAAAAGAGCTTATAGACAACAAAGGTGAAAAATATTTCCGTGATTTGGAAACTGAGGTCATTAAAGATATTTCTTCAAAGGGATGTCAGATAATTTCAACAGGTGGCGGTGCTGTACTTCGTAAGGAAAATGTAAATTCCCTTAAAAGAAACGGAAAGATATTTTTTATAAATGCGGACATTAACAGACTTTGTCCGACGGACAACAGACCTTTATCCGATACAATGGAAAAACTCAAAAAACTATATGATGAAAGAATAAACATATATAAAACAACCGCCGATATTATTGTTCCCGATATGGCAACGCCTGAAGAGGAATCAGAATTTATTCTTAAAGCAAGAACGGAGCTGATAAAATGAAAATACTTGTTATAAATGGTCCTAACATCAATATGCTGGGTATTCGTGAGCCTGAACATTACGGAAAAGAAACATATGCTGACCTTGTATCTAAAATCCAGAATCATTGTGATACAAGGAATGTGGATGTAAAGATTTTTCAATCTAACCACGAGGGTGATCTTGTTGATGAAATTCAGGCAGCCTATGGCAACACAGACGGTATTGTTATAAATCCAGGTGCATATACCCACACAAGTATTGCTATTTTAGATGCAGTAAAATCAGTTAATATTCCTACTGTTGAAGTGCATATCTCAAAGGTTGAAGAAAGAGAAGATTTCAGACAGATAAGTTATGTACGTCTTGCTTGTGTAAAGACTATCACAGGGCACGGAACAGACGGATATATTGAGGCTATTGATTATCTGACAGAAGGTAAATAGTATGAAAGCGATTTTTAAACCCTTTGAATTAAAAGGTACTATAAATGCTCCGCCTTCAAAAAGTATGGCACACAGATACCTTATAGGTGCTGCATTGGCAAAAGAAACATCTGTTATATCAGGTGTCGATTACAGTGAGGATATTCTTGCAACCATTGATTGCCTGAAAGCATTGGGTGCTCAGATTCATATTGAAAATGACACAGTCACTGTAAATCCTGAAAAATTTATGACAACAACATCAGATGTTTTAAATTGCAGAGAAAGTGGAAGCACATTAAGATTTTTTATTCCGCTTGCCTTGTGTCTTGGTAAGAAAATTACCCTTCAAGGCAGTAAAAGGCTCTTTGAAAGACCTTTGAATACTTACGAAAAACTCTGCTTTGACAAAGGATTCCAATTCAAAAAAAGTGAAAACTCGGTAACTCTTTGCGGAAAACTTCAAAGTAGTGAATATGAGATTAACGGTGACATAAGCAGTCAGTTTATCACAGGTCTTATTTTCGCACTTGTGTATCTTGGAGAAAATGCTTGTGTCCGTGTTATTCCACCATTTGAAAGCAGGTCATATATAAATCTCACAATATCAGCATTAAAATCTTTTGGAGCAGATATTGAGTTTGAAGACGAATTTAATATTGTAATAAAAAAATCAACTTTACATTCTTTTTCGGGTAAAGTTGAGGGTGATTATTCAAATGCTGCTTTCCTTGACGCATTTAATTATATTGGTTCAGATGTGGAAATTGATAATCTTAACGACTACAGTCTTCAGGGAGATAAAATCTACAAGAAATATTTTGACGAAATTTCAAAAGGTACACCGACTCTGGACATTTCGGATTGTCCTGACTTAGGTCCTGTGCTCATAACACTTGCTTCCCTTAAAAATGGTGCAACTCTTGTTGGTACAGACCGTTTAAAGGTTAAAGAAAGTGACAGAGGACAAGTAATGCACGAAGAACTCAGAAAACTTGGCGGTGGACTTATTTTTGGTGAAAACAAAATAACCGTTCCGAAGATAGATTTTAAAAATACAGAAATTGTTCTTGACGGACACAATGACCATCGAATTGTTATGGCTCTCTCACTGATACTTTCAAAATCAGGCGGAACAATTGACGGTGCAGAGGCAATAAGGAAAAGCTATCCCGGATTTTTTAATGATATAAATAATCTCGGAGCAGAGGTGAAATTGGAATGATAGTAAATGTAAACAAAAAAATACTCATAGTCGGACTCGGTCTTCTGGGTGGTAGTTATGCGAGAATTCTGAAACGATTCGGTTTTCATATAAGTGCTATAACAAAAGAACAAAGCTCAATAGACTATGCACTTAAAGAAGGTCTGATTGACGAGGGCTCGACTGAACTTGACGAAAGGATAATCGGAGAAGCAGATATTGTTATATTTGCGCTCTATCCTCACATCTTTGTTGAGTGGATTGAGAAAAATCAGAGCCTTTTGAAAAGCGGTGCACTTATTACCGACGTAACGGGTGTAAAATGCAGTATAGTTTATATAATTCAGGAAATGCTTCGTCCTGATGTAGAGTTCATAGCGGCTCATCCAATGGCAGGACGAGAGGTTTCAGGTGTTGAAAACAGTACGGATAAACTGTTTGCAGGAGCAAACTATATTGTTACTCCTACCGAGAAAAACACTCCTGACGCCATCAATACTTGTATGGAGCTGGGAAGATTACTTGGATTTTCAAATGTTACAACCCTTTCACCTGAAGAGCACGATGAAATGATAGGTTTTCTATCACAGCTTACCCACTGTATTGCCATAACTCTTATGACATGCAATGATAAAGAAAATATGGAAATATTTACGGGTGACTCTTTCCGTGACCTTACCCGTATTGCCCGCATAAACGACCTTATGTGGAGTGAACTTTTTATAGAAAACAAATCTGCACTTCTTGAACAAATGAATCTTTTTATAGATAAATTCAATGAACTCAAATCAATGCTCGAAACTGAAGATGTTGACTCTATGAGAAAAATGATGCGTCATTCAACTGAGCGCAGAGCACTGTTCGATAAAAACTGATTTTGGAGGAAATAAAAATGAACATGATTTTTAAAAGAAAATTACCTATTCCTATGGAGGTAAAAGAACAGTATCCGATTACCTATGAGCTTGAGCAGATAAAAGAAAAAAGAGACCAGGAAATCAAAGCGGTTTTTGAAGGCAGAGATGACAGGTTCATCCTTATCATCGGTCCCTGTTCAGCCGATAACGATGACAGTGTAATTGATTACATATCACGACTCAGAGGTGTTCAGGAAAAGGTTTCCGACAAAATCCTTATTATCCCAAGAATTTATACTAACAAACCACGTACAACCGGTGACGGATACAAAGGTATGCTTCATCAGCCTGACCCACACAAGGGTGAAGATATGTTAAAGGGTGTTGTGGCAATCAGAAATCTCCACATCAGAGCAATGCAGGAAACTGGTTTTACCTGTGCTGACGAAATGCTTTATCCTGAAAATTACAGATACCTTAACGATGTTCTTTCGTATGTTGCAGTCGGTGCAAGGTCCGTTGAAAATCAACAGCATCGTCTTACTGCAAGTGGGTTTGATATTCCGGTTGGTATGAAAAATCCTACCGGAGGGGATATTTCAGTTATGATGAATTCAATTACAGCGGCTCAGCATTCTCATACATTCATTTACAGAGGCTGGGAGGTTGAAAGCCAGGGTAATCCTCTTGCTCATGCAATTTTACGAGGATATGTTAATAAGCACGGTCAGTCAATACCTAACTATCACTATGAGGACCTTATTAATCTTGCTGAAACTTATGAAAAATCAGGCCTTAAAAATCCTGCAGTTATAATTGATACAAACCACGCAAATTCAGGCAAAAAATGGATGGAACAGCCAAGAATCGCAAAAGAAGTTCTTCATTCTTGCCGTCATTCTGCCGATGTGAAAAAGATTGTAAAAGGTCTTATGATTGAAAGTTACATTGAAGACGGAGCACAGAAGCCTGAAGAATGTGTTTACGGTAAATCAATTACTGACCCATGCCTTGGTTGGGAGAAAACCGAAAAACTCATTTTTGATTTAGCAGACACACTTTAATCTATATAAAAAAGCGTTGCAATTACCTTTGCAACGCTTTTAATTTGTTATTATTTTGTTACTCCGAATCGGGTTGTTGTCCGTCATGGGCAAGCCATTTGCACTCTGTGAGTTCCATATTTGTAAAGGTTGCTTTGAATGACGAATTTTCAGGACTACAGGCATAAATTCCGAACTGAATTGTACCTGCACCATTCCACATATGACACACACGCATCTGTTTGAAAGTAACACCATCTTCGGAACATTCAATGCAATAATCATCCTCACGACGACTTAATCGGTACCACATTGATTTAATCATTGCATCAATTTCGGTTGTTGCCCAGTCTGAATAGCCATTATTGGTAACAACAGAACCAAGATGCTGAAATCTCTCGTTTTCGTATTCAATTGAACCCTTGAGCCAGTTTTCACTGTCAAGGTACATCACAATCCCACACTGGTCAAATCTGTGCTTACTCTCGAAGTTGGTTTTTACAGCAAATGAAAAGAATTTTTCATCAGTTTTCATCTGCAAAACGGGAGCATTGTCGTTTCTGAAATGATAATATGTTCTCTGCCACAAATCAGTATGTGGAGCAGTGATAATTTCAATTTTGTCATCAGAAATTTTGAAGTCTGCAGGCTCTCTTGTCCATTGTAATTTATTTGTATCAAAAGTCATAATTGCACCTCATTTTATCACTCATATTTTTAATATCTTGTCTGCACTTTCCAACTTTGACGGAATGAGGTTTTCGAATATGTCAATCAGCACTCCCTCTTGCGAGGTTTTTTGAATGCCTGAATACTATTTCATCCGAGTGCTACCATGCTGAAAACGAGTGCAAACAAAGCAACAGTTTCGCAAAGACCTACAACTGTGATGTACTGTGAGAAACCTTTTCCTGTTTCAGCCAATGCGTCTGCACCTGCAGCACCTGCTTTACCCTGAAATACTGCTGAAAAGGCCATTGCAAGAGCTGATGCAATACCAAGGCCAATCAAAAATGCAGGGTCAGCTGTTGAAGATTTCATCTGCTGCATCAAAAGGAAACCGTAAATTGTCTGTGTAAGAGGTGCACCTGCGAAAACTGTAAGAATGAATGGTGCTGCTTTATTACTCATATAGCATTTTTTCCACGCACCTATTGATGCCTGACCAGCAATACCGATACCGATTGCTGAACCGATTGCAGCAATACCCATTGCCAAAGATGTTCCTAATAATCCGAAATTCATAATCATTCTCCTTTGTGTTTTAATCTATTTGTTCATTAAATGGTTTGAATTTGTGTCCACTCCAGGACATATCAAGATGCGATGAAAATTCCAAAGTATTAAGTCTTATACCATGAACGATAACAGACAGGACATTTAATATCATATTAAGTCCGTGACCGAATACTAAAAGGACAATCGCAATAATCATAAATAAGAAGTTTCCCAACAATGGTCCTGCTAACTCATTGACGGTGGCTGCTATGGCAGCACCTGCAAGTCCTACTGCCCAAAGTCGAATATAGGAAACAATATCAGAGAATACATTGACCACTCCAAGCAAAACTGAAACAATGTTAGTAAGACTTGCAAGAATGGATTTTACAATGTTTCCCTCGTAATTTGAGAATACAAAACTCAAAAGGAAACCTATTCCTATCAGAGCAATTGAAACTGTACCCACAGGAATACCACTTATTACAAGTGAGAAACTGAAAACCTCAGGATTTACCACAAGGCTTAAAACAAGATAGTAAATTCCAAAAAGTTGTAGTATTGAACCAATGTCACCAAGCACTTTAAGTGAACTCTTGTTTCTTATCGCACCTTTTATATGTGCTATTGTCAACTGAACAAGTGCCAGCGAGAAGCAGAAAATCTGCAGATTCTGTGCTGTGGTAAGTCCCACATCACCCTCTGCCCAGAAAGGATGCCAGATTTTATCTGCATAGACATTTGAAATTACAGGAATTGACAATTTCTGAAGCCATTGTGGTATTTTTTCGGCAGAAAGTCCGAACCATGTACAAGTAAGAGTACCCCATAATACTGTCGATAATCCAAAAAGTCCTACCAACAAAAAGGTCGGTGAAACTTTTTTCTTTGCAACAAGTGATTTGATAATCGGTATGGCAACAACGGCACAGATAAATAATCCGTATCCACCATCACCGAAAATAATACCGAAGAAAATAAGAATAAATGCTAAGAACCAACCTGAGATGTCATACTCAAAATATCCTGGAACTGCACCTAAAAAGTCAGTTAACGGATAAATAAGACTTACAAACTTATTGTTTTTAAGTTTTGTAGGTACATCGTCTTCCTCAGTCGGGTCTTCAACAAGAAGTCCCCAGGAATTTGATTTAGCAGTTTCTTTTAATCTGTCAAGATTTTCTGTTTCAATATAGCCCTTGAAATATGCCAATGAAACATTTTGATTGTTATTGTCTGACAGTTTTTCGTCTGCCATACCTGTGGTGTAAATCTCAAATTCAATTTCTTTTTCACAGGCTTTAACGGCATTCTTGAGTGCATTTGTGTAAACCCCAAAAGAAAGAATTTTTTCGTCTATGGATTTAATCCTGTCACCAAGGTCAGAAAGTTTTTGTCGCATTTCTTCCGTAGACATCTTTGGTAACTCTAACTTATGGTTGTTTAGTGATAAAATAATTTCTTCTTCACCATCAGCGCCTGACTTAATCAATATACATTTTACAGTATTTTTATTTTCAGCTAACTTAACAGTTTTTACACTTTCACCCAAAGACTCATATTCTTTTTTGGGCATTTCATAGAATGAAACATCAATGCCTTTTTCCAATAAATTTGCAACAGTTGATGGGTCAATGTCGCCCCAACTCTTAAGTCGTTCAAGTTCTGAATTAAGAGCAATCTGTTCTGCCTGACATTCCTTTTTTTCTTCCGTAAGAGAAGATATTTCTCTAGCAATATTCAATGCTTCATTAACAGTTATATCTTTTTCTTCTGTGCTTTTCTTGTTTCCTACAATAAAAATTGCACTTTCAAGCAAGGATATCTGTTCTTTAAGTTCATTGAGTCGTTCTCCTAAGCCCTCGGTGATTTCAATATGAACCATTCCAAGTTTACGGAGTTTTTTAAGGGTTTCTTGCTTTTTGTCTCCCATAATTATGAGAGAAACTTTTTTCATAGGAACTATCATAATGCATAAACCTCCTTTTCGGAAGCCTCAGCATTACGTTGGGCAATTTTTCGTTTGGATATTTTTGAACGAACAACAGCACTAACCTGTTGGTCCGACATATAAATAGATATTTTTTTGATATTCTGTTGTGTTTCAGGGATTTTCACCTTTTCAAACAAGTTGACTCTCTGGGATGTTGCAAGAAGTTCTGCATTCAAAAGTCTTACTTGTTCATCTAACACTTCTGCCTCTAAATCAAGTGACATTGCTCTTTCCATATGGTTTGCAGCAATATCAACCCACAAAGGCGTTTCGTACAAATCGTAGTCTCCTCTTGAAAAGTCTGCTCCCTCATAAGTCGGAATGGCAACACCGGCAATATTCCCTTTTCCTTTACGGATATTGCTTACAGTGATTATTCCGTCAGGAAAAACATCCTTTTCACTAAAAACAGCAATCCAATCTCTGAAACCTTTTTCGAGATTTTCTTTTTCTTCTCTTACTGCTTTTGCTTTAGCTTCTATTGTACGAATTTCTGCTTGAAGTTGTTGTTTTTTAAGTGTCAGAGTAGGCAAATATCTCTGGTACATTTTAAGAGCATCTTTTTGTACCTTTAACTCATTTTTTGTTAATTTGATTTTTGCCACTTTAATCCTCCTTACTTAGGCCAAAATTCGTCGGTAAGGTCGGATTTAATTCCGGTTTCGTCTTTTTGGAAACAATCCGATAAAATTTCCCAACCTAAATCAAGGGATTGTTCAAGGGACAAGTTTACAGACAAGTCCATCATTTTGTTTTCAAAAAGTTTACCGTATTTCAGGAGTTTTTCGTCCCATTTACTCATAGAAAAGCCCATATTTTTCTTTTCCAATGTTTCCTTATATGAGGAATACATACGAATCATAGCATCCATAAGTGCTCTATGGTCTTTTCTTGTTTTACCGTTAACATTCTGTTTAAGTCGTGAAAGTGAACCGAATGGTTCAATACGACCACCCTTAAGATAATACTGTCCTTCTGTGATATAACCCGTATTATCAGGTACAGGATGTGTTACGTCGTCACCAGGCATAGTAGTAACTGCAAGAACAGTAACTGAACCCGAATTTGCAAAGTCAACTGCCTTTTCGTAACGAGCAGCCAACTGTGAATAAAGGTCACCGGGATAGCCACGGTTAGATGGTACTTGTTCCTGAGTGATGGCAATTTCTTTCATAGCATCGGCAAAGTTAGTCATATCGGTAAGCAATACCAATACGTCTTTATCCTGTAAAGCAAACTGCTCAGCCACAGCCAATACCATATCAGGAATCATCATACATTCAACTGTAGGGTCAGATGCAGTATGAATAAACATAACAGTTTTGCTCAATGCACCACCCTGAGAAAGCTCGTCCTTGAAATAAAGGAAATCGTCGTATTTAAGTCCCATACCACCAAGAACGATTACGTCTGCCTCTGCCTGCATTGCAATACGGGCAAGAAGTTGGTTATATGGTTCACCTGAAATTGAGAAAATAGGCAATTTCTGTGAAATAACCAATGTATTGAACATATCTATCATAGGGATATTTGTTCTCATCATTCGGTTAGCAAGAATTCGTTTTGTAGGGTTGACAGATGGTCCACCAACAGGTTTCATATTTTCAGTAAGTGCAGGGCCTTTATCTCTTGGCTCACCTGAACCATTGAAAATACGACCTAATAAATCTTCGCTGAATGAAACACGCATCTCACGACCTAAAAATCGGACTTCGTCACCTGTTGAAACACCCTGACCACCTGCAAAAACCTGAAGTGACACAATGTCGCCTTCGATTTTGTTAACCTGTGCAAGTGATTTACCAAAACGGGTATTAATCTGAGCCAATTCTTTATATTGAACATTTTGTGCTCTTACGGTAATAACGTTACCGGTGATTGATTCAATTCGATTAAAAACCTTATTCATTCTCACTCACCGTCCTTTAATAATTGCTCTGCTTCAGAGCCTAAATTACCGTTCTTTTCTTTATATAATGTGTCGATTTCTTCCTCAACCTTGCAGAATGCATCACTCTGGAATTCTGTGTAGTTCCAGTCGATAAATTTCTGACGCAAACGGTTAAGAAAACTACGGGCATCATCTTTATTTTCTATTTCGTATTCACTGCCTAAAACATATACAAGTTTATCGGTAACATAACGCTGACGTAAAGTACCGCAGTTTGCATCTACCAAATCAAAAGAGTTTTGTTGAAGATAAACTGCATCAAGCATTTCTGCTTTAAGATAAACGATATAGTCGGAAAGACTTGTACCTTCTTCACCGACAACCTTCATCATAGAGCCGATTTCGTTTCCGTGATGAATAATATTTTTGCAGAATTCAGATTTTTTGTTGTCAATGACACTTTTATATTTTGACCATGAAATAAGTGGGTCAATAGCAGGGTACTTTCTTGCATCTGAACGCTCACGGGACAATCCGTGGAAAGCGCCTACAACCTTGAGCGTTGCTTGAGTTACAGGCTCTTCAAAGTTACCGCCTGCAGGAGAAACAGTACCACCGATTGTAACGGAGCCTGTGCTTCCGTCTGGTAAACGTACATAACCTGCTCTTTCGTAAAAGGCTGCAATATATGATTCAAGGTATGCAGGGAATGCTTCTTCACCAGGGATTTCTTCAAGTCGTCCTGACATTTCTCTGAGTGCTTGTGCCCAACGTGATGTTGAGTCTGCCAAAAGCAGAACATTAAGTCCCATCTGACGATAATACTCAGCAAGTGTCACTGAAGTGTAAACTGACGCTTCTCGTGAAGCAACCGGCATAGAAGAAGTATTACAGATAATGATTGTACGTTCCATAAGTGAACGACCTGTTTTTGGGTCTGTAAGTTCAGGGAATTCAGTCAAGGTTTCCACAACTTCACCTGCTCGTTCACCACAAGCCGCAATAATAACAATATCAACATCGGCATATTTGGATGTTGTGTGCTGTAACACAGTTTTACCTGCACCAAATGGTCCCGGAGTACAGTATGTTCCACCCTTAGCCACAGGGAAGAATGAGTCGATAAGACGCACCTTTGTTTCCATTGTTTCAACAGGTGCTAATCTTTCGCTGTAACATTTTACTGCACGTTTTACAGGCCATTTAAATGACATAGAAACAGGAATATCGTGTCCGCGTTCATCTGTTATAACTGCAATTGTTTCTTTTACGGTATATTCGCCCTTATCCGCGATTGATTTTAATGTGTATTTACCAAGCAGATAAAATGGAACAAAAATTTTATGGGTAAAAGGACCTTCTGGAACTGTAGCGATATATTCACCTGCACGTAAAGTGTCACCCACTTTTGCAACAGGTGTAAATTCCCATTTTTTCTCTGAATCAAGTCCATCAGCATAAACTCCACGTTCCAAAAACCAACCTGCCTGCTCAGCCAATACAGGTAATGGATTCTGAAGACCGTCATAAACCTGACCCAATAAACCAGGGCCAAGTTCTGCCGACAACATATCACCTGTGAATTCGACCTCGTCACCACATCTGATACCATCGGTCATTTCATAAACCTGAATCTGCGCGATATTACCTCTTATACGGATAACCTCGCTTTTAAGTGTTGTGTCACCAACTTTAACATAGCAAATTTCGTTCATAGAAACATTGCTATTGAATTCAACGGACACAAGGTTACCGTTTATGCTTACAACCTTTCCTGTATTTACGGTCATTATATAACCTCCAACCTATCTCCATTCATAATGGAGTTGTAAATGTTTTTGTATGCGATTTCACCAGCATTTGTATCAAACTTTCTTATGTGGGAAATCAATTTCAGTTTAAGTCCGTAATAATAAACAAATTCTTCCGAAAAATTGTCCATCGGTCTTAAAGTCTCAAGAAACTCCAATCGGTAATTATTAAGAAACTTTTCTGCTTCCATAGGACTTTCAATCTCAACTACGGTATTTGCTACCTTCATAAGTTCACTTGACAATACATTGTTTTCAATATCAAATGACTTTTTCATTTTATCTGCCCTCACCTTTGCAAGAGCAAATCTTAACTTTCTTTCATTATCATTCCAATTATCTATCAAAGAAGAATTTGACTTTTCATAATTTTTTGATGGCAGGAGTGTCATTTTATTGATTTCTTTCTGTATTTTTTTCCCTGCTATTTGATTACACAACTCAAAAAATCGTTCTTCCGTAATAGGTAACGGCATATTTTCACCAATTCCGTCCAAAGACGGCAACTGTGATATTAAATAATATTCCGACATAATTATTCCGCCTCTTTCAAAAGTTTAACAACCTTTGGACTGAGATAATTTGACATCATATCCACAACAGCTTCGGTAGAATAGTCATAATATGCACCGCCGTTATTAACTGCAATACGGAATCCACCGTCAAAATTATCGTTAGCTTTAAGAGTAACACCCTTTGATAGTCTGTCTTTAAGAGCACAGAGTGCAGTTTCGTTGAGCGTCTGCACATCGTTGCTGTTTAAAATAACTTCAATATCTTCTACATCAGGTTTATTTGCCCAACTCTCAACAACTTTTACAACAAGTTGCGGGAATGAATCTGTAGAATAAACTGAATTTACGCGTTCACCGACAATGGCATCGAGTTCTTTCGTGACACTTTCTCTGAATGAAATAAGAAGATTTCTTCCTGCCTGACGGATAGCATCATCACTTGACCTTACCATTCTTTCGTTTTCAGTTTTAGCATCAGCAATGATTTTATCAGCTTGGGCTTTTGCATCTGCAATAATTCTTTCAGCCTGAACCTTCGCATCCTCAACAATTGTCTTTGCCTCAGTTTCTGCTACTTCCACACCATCTTTTTTTATCTGGTCAATAAGTTCCTGTAATTGTATTTCCATAAGGTCTTCTCCTTTTTTAGATTGTTTTTAATATAGTAATGTGTATTTTCTTCAAAAAAACAATAATGGAACCAACATCCTCTGCAGTCAGCTGGTTCCGTTTGATACATTATTACTGTTTTAATTATATCACATTCACCTACTTTGTCAAGGTTTTACACGTATTACAAAATGAAAAGAAAGTTTTTCATTCTATTAAATATCATTTATTGGATACTGAATCCA
>JAZNLY010000068.1:0-6224 GCA_045579305.1 Candidatus Fimenecus sp.
CTTCTTCCCTCTCTGCCAAAGCCGAGAATAAGCACACTTTTGTCTTTTAAAAATTCAATAATCGGTGGAAGCATTTCCATTCCCTCCTAAAATCGCATATACAGTAATTATACAATTATTCCTACAAAAAAGCAACAGAGAATTCAACAACGGCGGGGTCAAGACCCCGCCCTACCACTACACCATATTGGTTGTTCTTTAAAACCGCAACGCAGTTCCGACCTTCTGCACTCTGCGCTTTTCACTCTGCGTTCTGCATTCAATCGATAAACTCTGATTTGAATATATGCTTTATCTTTTTGCACTCTGTACAAAAAATATTTTGCTTTTTAGTACATTTTTATCTTTAATTTTTGGAAAAACTACTGTATAATACACTTGTATAATTTTGTAAATTATAACGGAGGTACAATATGAGTAAAAATGAACTTTTCTGCGAGAAAAACGGCAAGCTTCACACATGGCATACTATACTTACTGGCTTCGCTTTTCTCACAACTTCAATCGCATGGGCAATCTACGACCCATATATCACAAAGATTCTTAACAGATTGCTTACAGAATCAGTGTTTATAACAAATCTTAGTGCAAAGCTTAACGAGGCTTTCCCTGTATTGGCAGAATTTGCAAAAACACAGGGTCAGGACGTTAACGTTGCCGGTGGCGGAATTACACTTGTTCCGTTGTTTATCGGTGTTATTATGACATTCGACAATATTTTCGGTGTTATTTTCCAGCCTACATTCGGTAAACTTTCAGACCGTTGCCGTTCAAAGCTCGGCAAACGTCGTCCATTCATTGTTTACGGTGCTCCTGTTTCAGCATTACTATTTGCACTTATTCCTTGGGTTGCATTAAAGTCAACTCTTCCTATTACAATGGTATTCATTATTCTTTTCGTATTCTCAATGTCACTCTGGCGTGCTCCTGCAGTTGCATTGATGCCAGCACTTACTCCACCTCACCTTCGTTCTGAAGGTAATGCTATCATCAACCTTATGGGTGGTGTTGGTTCAGTTATCGGTATGGTGGCAGGTGCTCTTGTAAGTGCAATTTTCCTTCTTATAACAGGCATTAAAGTTACTGCTGAAAATGAACAGCAGACAAGCTTCCCATACGTGTTCCTTCTTGGTGCAATTGTTATGGTTATCGGTATGCTTGTTGTTCGTATCTGGGTTAAAGAGCCTTCAAGCCTTGAGGATGTTGCTGCAAAGAATCAGTTTGCTGATGAAAAAGCAGCCAAAAAGGCTGAAAAAGAAGCAAAGAAAGCAGAAAAGCTTTCAAAGGGCGAAAGAAAGAGCCTTATCTTTATGCTTGGTGCATTGTTCTTCCTTTTCTGCGGTACAAATGCAATTACAACATTCTTTGCACTCTTTGCACAGGAAGTTCTCGGCAAAAACACCGGTGAAGCAACAATTATGACAACTCTCTTTGCTGTTTGCTCTGCTGTAGCTGCTATTCCTGCAGGTAAAATGGGTAAGAAAATTGGTAGAAAAAAGACAATTCTTATCGGTCTTGTAGTATTTATGGCTGTATTCCTTCTTTATGTTGTAACACGTAATATGGCTATTATCTGGCTTGCTCTCATCCTTGGCGGTGCTGCAAATATGTTCATCACAGTTAACACATTACCACTCGTTCTTGAAATTGGTGGTATCGACAAGGTTGGTACATTCACAGGTTATTACTATACAGCAACATTCTCAGCACAGATTGCATCTCCAATCGTATATGGTATCGTTCGTATGTTCTCAGGCACATACCTTTCACTCTTCGTTTACAGCCCGATTATGTTTATCTTGAGTATTCTTTGTATTCTCTTCGTTAAACACGGTGAGGCTATTCCACAGGAAATAGTGGACAAAATCGAAGAAGAAAATGCTGACTAATTTATAAATGCAAACAGAATATAAAAAATCCCACCGAAGGATTTCCTGACGGTGGGATTTTTTATTGCCCTTGCAAATTATAATTTATCGGGAAAGTTTAATTCATAGAATATGGTAGGGCGGTAGCTTGCTGCCGCCGAAAAGTAATAGGGAATCCAACAACGGCGGGGTCAAGACCCCGCCCTACCGCTACACCATATTGGTTGTTCTTAAAAATCGCAACACAGTTTCACAATTCTGAATTCTGCATTCAATCTATAAACTCCGATTTGTATTATTCTTTTTTCTTCAACTGCTTTACTACCTGATTGCCATAAACTGCTGCGCCTGTTACAAGCACGCCCTGCACAACGCTTTCAGGTGAAATTCCCAAAACTGCAACTGAGCCAAGGACTCCGAATCCCAGAAGTATAAGCGGAATATATTTGTCGGGAATTTTTTCAATATCTTTGATTATTGCACCGATTACATTCAACACAGGAATAAGAACCAAGGCATTTTCAATAATATATTCTATCATTTTTTCTCCTTTACAGAATAAGGTTTATTATTACTCCACATACTGCGCCTATGAGTGCCACAACAAGCCTGTCCCACAACCATCCCGGTCGTTTTTTGAGAGTTTCTATACTTTCTTTCAGCTCTCCGAGGGTTACAAGCATACTATCAAGCTTTGTCACCAGCTGTACCTGTGTCATTGTGACATCGTTTACTTTTTTGTAGAGAATTTTTATATCTTCTTCCACAGCATCAAGTCTGTGATTTACTGCATCCATTTCCGTCATACTCGCTCTCCTGTCCATTCTTTGTTTATGTAACCGGTGACATACTTGTTGATAGGTTTGCGATTGACATTTTCTTTTGAATTTGTAATTCTCACTCTTCCGTTAAGCACTTTGCCGTCATACAAATAGTACTTACCTCTGACAAAATTAATTTCTTTTTTTGATGTGGACGAAGCATAAAGCTCTGTCTTTTCAAGGTTTATTTCCTGTCCTGCAGCTATATCTTTGATTACAGGCTTTTCTTTTTCCGGCTCTTTTTCCGTTGTTGATTTTTTGTAGCCATTCAGTCCATTGAATTTCATAATGGACGGATAATGCTTATATGACTCATTCAAATCAACATAACCCATTATACCGTTCACTCTGCCTTTTGAGCTTTTTTGCCAGATTCCATAAGGCTTATTAAATGTGGGCCTGTTATTCCACTGAGCAAGCCAGATGTCATATCGCTCAAAAATTTCATCGGTAAAATAATTTTCAAACCAGTGTTTACCTGAATAGATGCATACATAATACCCATAGGATTCCATCTTTTCGCAGAATGCTTTTGCAATCTGAGATACTCTTTCTTTTCCCAATGCTGCAACACTCGATTCTTCCAAATCGTAAGCAATAGGATATTCAAAGCTTTTGCCCTTTATAACCGAGTAACAATGCTCCGCCTCTTTCACAGCTTCTGCAACTGTTCTCGCATAAGAATAGTGATATGCACCAACGGGAATGCCGACTTTTTTTGCCCCTTCATAATTGGTTTCAAAGAGAATATCAACATTGTCTTTTCCCCAACCGAAGGATGAACGAATCATAGCAAACTGAACATCGTCACTTTTTACAAGGCTCCAATTTATTCTGCCCTGCCACTTTGAAACGTCTATACCTTTATATATCAATATCTTCGCCTCCTTATGTCATTCTTTCAACAGTTATCTGCCCCAGACTTTAATTACCGTACCTGCCGCCATAGGATTAGACTCTGTTGTTTTCAGCCATAAAGACATTTCGGCAGTTGAGACCACGTTGCTACTGTTGCTTGTGTCAATAGGACCTATTGAAGTGAATGAAGCACCGGCCAGTGCATTGAGGCAGGATGATAATGTACCGTTGAAATATGTTCTCTTTTGGTCAGCGCTTTTGCTTATATCCATAAGTAGATATGCTTTATTTTCTGAAGAAACCTCTGCCATCCAATATTCCTTGTCACTTTTGCCACAGACAACCTTCTGATTTGCCACCGTTTTATCATTAAAAATAAATTCCGCTTCAATGCGGATTTCTTTACAGCCCGACAATTTATTTGCCAGAATACTGAATTCAACTGTATCTTCCGTCAAAGTTGTGTTTTTTATTGTCTTCCATTCAGGACTTACCTTATTAAAAAGGTCATCAACATATTTCTGGTTCACAAGAATGGCTGATGAAAAATCATCTACCATATCTCCGTTTTTTTTCACAGTCAAGGCAATAACCTTTGGTTCATAAGACTCGTTCTCCATAGCAAAACAATAGATTTCCTTGTACGAATCTGCCAAACAATCACAAACAAATATATAACCGTTCAAAACCATGTTACCAGAGTTTTCCATAATGACCTCGGGAGTAAACTCAGGCACTATTTTATATATGCCTTCCTCTAATTCCCATGCATTACAGTTTTCTGTAATCAGTTTAATCTCCTTTTGATTGTCTATATATTCTTTGACAATCTTATTCTGTACAGGATTTTCACTTGTGTCCGACATTTCAGAATCAACAACTACGCTATCACCCTTTTCACCTTTTAAGCCTGCAAGCTGTTCATCTGTGAAATCTTCATAGATAAAAGGCTCTCCTTTATCACCCTTGTCACCTTTATCGCCCTTGTCGCCTTTATCACCCTTGTCACCTTTTTCTCCTTTCAGAGAAGCTAAGTTTTCCTCTGTGAAATCATCATAGGTGAATGAGTCACCCTTGTCACCCTTGAATGTGCCGAGTCTTATAGCTTCAAGAAGTGCATTTACTGAAAAATCGTTGACCTTTGCGATTGAATTATCAGTATCAGGTGAATAATCAAATTCAAGATAGAATTTTCTGGGTTTAATCACCTGTTCAGTCTGTCCGTCATCGTTAATTCTTATAATATTGAAATAACATTCCACACCACGAAGTGAACTCATCGTTATAGGAATATCATATGTAATTGTGTTGGTTTCTGCGTCAAGTTCAAGATACGCCGTACGCACCTTAGTACCTATAAGGGAGCGATATTCAATGTAATATTTGTAGTCTCCCACATATTTGTCATCAATGCTGAATACAAGGGTTGTGGCATTATGCTCCCACATTACACCCGCATTCTGGTTGATATCAATATTTGTATAGGGTCCTACATCAATAGAAATAATCTTATTTTTCATGGATTTCTCCTTCATTTTTATAATAATTCTTTAATTTTTCTGCAGTGTGTTCCAAATCACTTTTAATCTCTTTGAAAACACGGAGTTTTCTTTCCAACTCCACTTTTGCATCGTAGTCCCCCGACTTTTTTGCTTTTTCAATATCTTCTTTACACTTATCTATGAAAAACTGTTGCATTTTTGCATGTTTTTCATATTCTTCTCCAAGTTCATAAAGACTTATTTTATCAGTTTTCAATTTGTTCCCCCGTAAATAATCCCATTTTAATCTGAGTCAAAAAATCCTCCTTTGCCGGAGGTTTTATAGCATCGCTGTACACAAGCACATACTTTAATGACGTATTTAATTTTTTCTTGATTACATCAAGTACTCTGTAAAAGGTTGAACGGGATATATGATACTTTCTGGCAATATCACCGATTGACATTTTGTTATACCAATAATCAATTGCCATATCCCGTTCAGTTTCACTCAGCTCGTTTTCCATTACGACTTTGACGGTATCCAAAAGCATTTTCTTTTTGTTGTACATGAGATACCTGACGTATTCTTTTAATTCTCCGGCATCAACAAATTCGAAATTTTCCGTGAGATAAAAATACTCCTCTGTTGATATTCTTTGTATTTGTTCGTTTTCGTAAAGCATAAAACCTCTCCTTTCCAGTAATCGTTCGATAAATCCGGTTACGATTTTCAACTACTTTAACAAAAAAGAAAAACGCATATATTTTCATATACACGTTTCATCCGAACATTTGTTCGCCTTGCAATTATTATTGTAGCAACATTTTCATCGCTTGTCAAGTAAATAAATATTTTTTATTAATCCGAGTATAAAGTTTGTCCATTTGCTAATTATATTTAATGGAAAGCATAAAAAATACAGGAGGTATAAAAGTTGATTTTCGGCAAAAAGAAAGACAAGGAAAAGAAAGATAAAATCAGAAAAGAAATAAAAAGAATAAGCACAGAAATTTCTGAAATCTGGAACAGCAGGGATGACACAAAGCAATTTGATGCAAACGGATGGTATACCGGAAACCCACAGAATGAAATTGTTCCTGAACAGGATGCGGATGATTTGTAATTCGGAATTATCAAACAAATCGGAGTTTATCGATTGAATGCAGAATTCAGAATTATGGAACTGCGTTGC
>JAZNLY010000069.1:0-2967 GCA_045579305.1 Candidatus Fimenecus sp.
GAAACCAACACAACCAAAGACGGAGTTCAGCAGTTACTCCACACCATTGACCCTGAGGCAGTAAAGGTTCTCAAAAAAATGGGAGCTGACATCTGGAACATCTGCAACAACCACATTATGGATGCAGGTGAATACGGCATCAGAAGCACTCTTGAAATCGCAGAAAGTACGGGAGTTCAGACAATCGGTGCAGGTATGGATATCCGTGAAGCAAGAAAACCTGTTATCCTGAACGAAGCAGGCGGAATCGGTATGTTTGGTGTTGGATATCAGCGTGCTTGTCGTAAAGCTGATGTTGATAAACCCGGTTGTTACAGTTGGAGCGACCTTGACGAAATTCAAAAGTCAATTGATGAAATAAAAAAGACATGCCGTTGGTGTATTGTAGTTGCTCACGCAGGTGAAGAATTTACTCCGCTCCCCTCTCCATACACTCGTGAAAGATATCACAAATATTTAGAAATGGGTGCTGACATTGTTGTTGCACATCACCCACATGTACCGATGAATTATGAAACTGTCGGTGATAAAATCATTTTCTATTCACTTGGAAATTTCATTTTTGATACTGATTATCAACGCTCACAGTTCAATACTGATATCGGATTACTTATCAAACTGAATTTTACTGAAACTGAATTCACATATGAGCCTATGGGACTTAGAATTGTTCGTGGAGAAGAAAAAATTGTAAAAGACAAATTACCACGAATATTTGTTGATGTTCAAGAGGACGAATACAACCTTTTAGCACCATTATCGGCTAAAATGCTTGTTTCTGCAACAAAACGACAAATGACATATTTGAAACCCGAAGAATTTAAAGGTGCAAGTGAAGAAAAATGGAAAGAGCATTTTGCCGAACCATTAAGAACAGGTCGTGTACCCGGTGAAACACTTGATTTTTACATTATCTGCCCATTAGCTGAAATGGCTGATGAAGGTAAATGGAAAGAAAGCAAATTAGAAGATGTAATACAATATATTTTGGAACAGATATAGCACAAAAGGATTGGAAATGACTCCAATCCTTTTTATTTACCAAGTATTAACTTTTTCAATATGCACAGGACTTAATGAATTGTATCTGTAACTATCAAGTCGTCGCATATATGAGTCAACTGTATGTGCACAAATAAGAATTTCACCATCTGTGTCAAATCCTGTTACGACAAGAGTATGATAAAGTCTTTGACCGTTACTTAAAAAGATTACATCACCAAGTTGAATTTCACTTAATTCTGCATCTCTGCCGACAGGTCCTACACTTTCATTCGTTGTAAGAAATCTGTATAAATATTCTACTCCTGACCATGCTGCTGAACGGTCATCAGGAGAGATATAATACCAACCATAATCCTTTGTATAGTTCATTACTCCTGCACCTGCATAAATACATTGTGATGCAAAATTAGTACAGTCCCCTCCTATATCGTGAAAATCGTAGTATTGTGGATTTCTTGATAATGCCCATTGTTTAGCATATTGGACAGCATTATTTCTGTTATATTCAAAACTTCGCATAAAAACACCCCTTACATTATATGTGGAGAGTTAATTTATGATTTTATTATGGAAAAGTATTGATTTTACATTTATTTTAATATATAATACAGTACTGTTGACACGGAGAGTTGTCCGAGCTGGTCGAAGGAGCACGATTGGAAATCGTGTAAACTGCTAAAACGGTTTCGAGGGTTCGAATCCCTTGCTCTCCGCCAAGAACGAGAAACACAATCATAAGTTGGTTGTGTTTCTTTTTTTATTATGTGATTCGAACCCGCAGGGTCTGAGCGTTAGAAAAACAGTCCTGTGGACTGTTTTTAGCGAGGAGCACAATGCGAGTTTTTAATTCGCATTGTGAATCTATAATTCGAATCCCTTGCTCTCCGGCAAAAAAAGAGCCTATCAATTGATAGGCTCTTTTCCTTTACTAATTATTCAATAGTTACTGTACCATCTTCATAAACAGTGATTTTATCACCTGTTTTAACTGTGTTGAGGAATTCTTCACCAAGACAGTCAACTGTAGGCATTGGTGTGTCAGTCCAAACTGAACCGATAATGGCACCTGCTGCTGCAAGAGAGTCAATATGCTCTGAGAAAAGCATACAAGCAGGACATCTTTCCATAACCTTTGCACAGTAAAGAACAAGACCTCCTGTTGTTGAACCGATTGTCTGTGGAAGACAAAGTGCTGTACCTACCATTGGTTTTTCATAAATGTCAGTATTGTTTTGGTCACCACATTTTGCCTGTTTATCACCAAACTGAAGGGCACCCTGGAAAGAAGCAAGAGTATTGAAACCACCGTGAGATACAAGAGCTGTTGCTGTTGCTTTGCCCGGAACTACGGGACGACCTTTAAATGTTTTCATTTTATTTTGCCTGCTTTGTGATAATATCAAGAATCTCTTCGCTAGTATAGTAACGTGAAGTTGTATATGTACGAAGTTTATTTGAGTTTGTAATTACAGGCATCTTTTTAGCAAGTGGGTTATTCATATACATAAGAGGACAAATGTAACTGAGAACAACACCTGTTGACTGAAGCATTGCATACAAATCCGTCTTTTTAAACTCATCACAAACGGCAGGAGGAGCTGTGAAAACAGTAGGAATTGAAACTTTAGTTCTGCCGTTCTTCTTAAGTCCTTCATAAACGTCAGTTGTCCACTCTTTAAGCTGAGCCATTGTCATATGTGGACAACCAACGAAGCAAAGTTTTGGAGTTGCATCAGGGTTTTTCCACATAACCGGATATGATTTCTTTACTCTTTCAAGTTCAGCATCATCAATAACATAAACCTGTGCATTTTCTACAACGAGAGAGTCACCCAATTCAACTGCTTCAGGTGTAAGACCGGCAATATGGAAAAGACCAACAGCACCATTTGATGCACAAGCAGCACCAAAGTCTTTAAGATATGCCTTATTATCAGCATCAAGTTCATTACCAAGCCATTC
>JAZNLY010000070.1:0-35184 GCA_045579305.1 Candidatus Fimenecus sp.
ATTATACTCATCAACCTGATAAAAATTGATTGTGATTGTTTTTCCCGGTACAGAACTTACTCTTGCAAGATTTTTTCTTTGGAACAATCTGTTAAGTAATGAACTTTTACCAACATTTGAGCGTCCTGCAAAAGCAATTTCGGGCAAATCGGAGTCGGGCAACTGTCCGAATGTGCCATAAGCTGCTTTAAATTCTGCTTTATCGTATCTCATATACTACCTCTTTTAAATAAGTGCGACTTTAAGCACATCGTCACCTGTTTTTGCGAAAACAAAGTTAATTTTATCTTTTACTTTTTCGTCTATCTTATCAAGGTCGCTTCGGTTTGCCTCAGGAACAACAACAGTTTTAATTCCTTCAACATAAGCTGCCATTGTTTTTTCACGAAGTCCACCAATCGGAAGAACTCTGCCTGTAACAGTGATTTCACCTGTCATAGCAACACTTGACTTTACTTTACAGCCTGATAATGCTGAAACGAGGGCTGTAAAAATTGTTACACCTGCTGATGGGCCATCCTTAGGCACAGCACCTTCAGGGAAATGAATATGAATATCCTTATTCTGATGAAAATCCTTATCAATTCTGTATTTATCAGCGTTTGTTCTTATATAACTGATTGCTGCTTTTGCTGATTCTTTGATAACATCACCTAGTGAGCCTGTAAGTTCAAGATTTCCCTTACCATCCATAACAGCAACTTCAACTGTAAGCATTGTTCCGCCAACAGATGTATATGCAAGACCGTTAACAACACCAATCTGGTCAAACTTTGAACTTTCGTCAGGTTTGAATTTAACAGGACCAAGATATGTTTCTAACTCTGTGTCCTTAACTGTAATTTTACCATTAAAGCCCTTTGCATATTCAACTGCAATTTTTCTTAAAACCTTTGCAATTGTTCTTTCAAGAACACGCACACCTGCTTCTTTTGTATATCCACTGATAATTGCTTTTAAAGCTTTATCAGTAAACTTGACATAAGATTTTTTAAGACCATTTGCAACAATTTGTTTTGGAACAAGGTGTTTTTTTGCAATATTGAATTTTTCCTCGTATGTATAACCCGGAATATCAATTATTTCCATTCTGTCAAGCAATGGTGCAGGAATTCTGCTCTTATCATTTGCTGTTGTAATAAATAAAACCTTGCTCAAATCGTATGGAATTTCAAGATAATGGTCAACAAATGAATTATTCTGTTCTGCGTCAAGGACTTCAAGAAGTGCTGATGACGGGTCACCACGATGGTCAGAGCCTAACTTGTCCACCTCGTCAAGAAGAATAAGAGGATTTGAACTTTTTGCATTTTCAATTGCCTCAATTATTCTGCCAGGCATTGAACCGATATATGTTTTTCTGTGACCTCTTATATCAGCCTCGTCACGTACACCACCGAGAGAAATTCTTGCATAACTTCTGCCAATTGCATTGGCAAGTGAACGAGCAATTGATGTTTTACCAACACCCGGAGGTCCTGCAAGACAAATTATCTGTCCCTTAACATCAGGATTGATTTTTCGGACTGCAAGAAATTCAATAATTCTTTCCTTAACATCCATAAGACCATAGTGGTCATCATTAAGAACTTCTTCAGCATGTTCGATACTGAGATTTTCTTCTGTGCAATATCCCCAAGGAAGCGAAATTATTTTATCAAGATAATTTCTTATAACTGCAGACTCAGGGCTTGAAGATTGCATTTTCATTAGTCTGTCACATTCACGGATAAGCTTTCTTTCAATATCTTCTGTAAATCCGATTGCACGAATCTGTTCTTTGTACTCTTCAGCTTCGGAAATTGCTCCGTCACCTTCGTTAAGCTCTTCTGAAATTGCTTTGATTTGTTCACGAAGGTAATATTCACGTTGATTTGCTTCCATCTGCTCCTGAACTTTATCATTTATTTCTTCTTCAATAGCTAAAAGTTCAATTTCTCTTTTGAGAATAAGACAAAGAGATTCTGCTCTCTTTAACGGATTAAGTTCTTCAAGAAGGCTTTGTTTAATGGCATAGTCCAACGGAATATTAGAGAGAATGTAGTCTGTTATCTCTCCTGCTTCTTTTCGTACAGAAACACCGATAATGATGTCCGATGGAAGCTTCGGCACATAATATGCATAATCCTCAAAAATAGCAACAAGACTGCGAACAAGTGCTTCCTCATATTTTACATTTTCAGGGTTTACCTGTTCAGTTTCAATTCGACGAACAATAGCCGATAAAAACGGATTTGCCGAATTGATACTTATAAGTTCTGCACGATAGAGTCCATTTACAACAACACGAAGAGTGTCTGTTCCCGGTAATTTCATAACCTGCTTAATTTCACAAACAACACCTGAACGATAAACATCATCATATCTTGGTTCATCACATTCAAGGTCCATTTGTGCAGAAAGAAAAATATTTGTTTTCTTTTCCATAGCACTTCTGACTGCTTTTACAGACTTAGGTCTCCCAACATCAAAATGTAATGTCATTTCAGGAAAAACAACAAGTCCGCGCAAGGCAACCATAGGCATTGAAAAAGATTTTTCTTTGAATTCGTTAAATATATTATTAGTATTTTCCATTTTTGTATATATCACTCCTATTATGAACTTATATTATATAATAAAATACAAATTACTTCAAGAAATACTGTGAATTTTTTTAATTTTTATTAGAAAAGCATAGATTGTTAAAAACATCAACAAGTTTTGCAATATTTTTAAAATTTTTATAAATTACTTTGATATTTTTTTGTCAATCCATTGACTTTTACATTATGTTTTTGATATAATTTATACAATATTTTGGTTTTTAACAAAATAATTTTATATTTTTACTTTTTGGAGGTAATTATTATGGCAAGAGTTTATAATTTTTCAGCAGGTCCTTCAATGCTTCCTGAAGAAGTTTTGAAAAAGGCAGCTGCAGAAATGCTTGATTATGAAGGTAGCGGACAGTCAGTTATGGAAATGAGTCATCGTTCAAAGGTTTATGACTCAATTATTAAAGGAGCTGAACAGCTTCTTCGTGAACTTATGAATATTCCTGATAATTATAAGGTATTATTCTTACAAGGTGGTGCTTCAACACAGTTTGCTGCTATCCCCCTTAACTTTATGAATAAGAATGGTAAAGCTGACTTCGTTATCACCGGTCAGTGGGCAAAGAAAGCTTATCAGGAAGCACAGAAATATGGTGAATGTAAAGCAGTTGCATCTTCAGCTGACAAAACATTCTCTTATATCCCTAAACTTGATAAGAACGAGTTTACAAAAGATGCTGACTATTTTTATATTTGTATGAATAATACAATCTATGGTACAGTATATCACGAACTTCCTGATACAGGTGATGTTCCACTTATTGCAGACATTTCTTCGTGCTTCCTTTCAGAACCTATTGATGTTTCAAAATTTGCAATGGTATATGGCGGTGCACAGAAGAACGTTGCTCCTGCAGGTCTTACAATATGTATCATTCGTGAAGATATGCTCGGAAATGCAAGAGATATTACTCCAACAATGCTTAACTATCAGATTATGGCTGATAACGATTCTCTTTATAACACACCACCTTGCTATACAATTTACATTTGCAAACTTGTTCTTGAATGGCTTAAAGAAATGGGTGGACTTGAGGCTATTAAGGAAAGAAACGAAAAGAAAGCAAAAATTCTTTATGATTTCCTTGATAACAGCAAGATGTTCAGAGGTACAGTTGTTCCTGAAGACCGTTCACTTATGAACGTTCCTTTCGTTACTGATAGTGAAGAGCTCAATGCTAAATTCATTAAAGAAGCAACTGAAGCAGGTTTTGTAAATCTCAAGGGTCACCGTTCAGTTGGTGGTATGAGAGCTTCAATCTACAACGCTATGCCTGTTGAAGGTGTTCAGAAACTTGTTGAATTCATGGCTGAATTTGAAAAAGTTAACTCATAAGGAGAAAACAGTATGTATAACATTTTAACTTTAAATAAAATTTCTGAAACAGGTCTTTGCCGTTTTAGTGCTGAATATACTTGCTCAACTGAAATGGCTAATCCTGATGCAATTCTCGTTCGTTCAGCATCAATGCACGATATGGAATTTGAAACAAATACACTTGCTATCGCACGTGCAGGTGCTGGTGTTAACAATATTCCGATTGACAAGTGCAGTGAAGCAGGCATTGTAGTTTTCAATACTCCCGGTGCTAATGCAAATGCTGTTAAAGAGCTTGTTCTCACAGGTCTTTTCCTTTCATCAAGAAAAGTTATTCCTGCTATTGAATGGGCTAAAACACTAAAAGGAAATGGTGACACAGTACCAAAGGACGTTGAAAAAGGCAAGAGTGCATTTGCAGGTCCTGAAATCAAGGGTAAAACACTTGGTGTTATCGGTCTTGGTGCTATTGGTATTCTTGTTGCAAACGCTGCAGCAGCACTTGGTATGAATGTTATCGGTTATGACCCTTACCTTTCTGTTGCTCAGAGTATTACTCTTAACCACCATGTAAAGCTTACTGATGAACTTAATGTGATTTATGCTGAAAGTGATTATATCACTCTCCACTTACCTCTTAATGATTCAACAAGGGGTCTTATCAATGCAGATACAATCACTACAATGAAGGATGAAGTCAGAATTCTTAACTTTGCACGCGGCGAACTTGTTGATACAGACAGTATACTTACTGCCCTTGAAAATGGTAAAGTAGCTGCTTATGTAACTGACTTCCCTAACGATGCTGTTATCGGTGCTACCGGTGTCATTGCTATTCCTCATCTTGGTGCTTCAACACCTGAATCAGAAGACAACTGTGCTATGATGGCGGTTGACCAGATTGCTGATTATCTTGAAAATGGTTCGATTGTTAACTCTGTTAACTACCCTGCTGTTAAACTCACTACAAATGAGAAACATAGAATTACAATAATGCACAAAAACATTTCAGGTATTGTAAATAAGATTACATCAGCTTTTGCTAATGAAGATGTTAACATCGACAATATGGTTAACAAGTCAAAGGGTGAATATGCTTATACAGTAATTGATTCTGATACAAAGGCATCACCTGAAGCAATTGAAGCATTAAAGAAGATTAACGGAATTATCCGAATCAGAGTTATTAAATAAGTTTTTAAACAAAAAAATAAGCTCGTAATGTATTGCACATTACGAGCTATTTTTTATTCTAACCAAGTAATATTGGTATCCGTAAGGAAATTATGCAAACTGTAACAAATAAGAACATTATCTGCTCCTTCTGTTTTGCAAAGTTCAGAAACCGGTTGTTTATAATAACGCAAGTCAACAAGAATTACATTTTCATAAGATTCACATAAAAAACCACCAAGACAGTTGGAATAAGAATCCCTTACAACAACAATTGTATCTTTTGTTTTAGCATCAGGATTATGAATTTTTACAAGAGAATGGTTACCGTCAAGATAAACCGTATATTTATCTGTTTCATTTAACCTGTCACGATAAAAAACTCCACTATTAACTTCTTTACTCTCATTATTTGTAACAGTTATATTTTTTGAGCCTGTCCATAACTCAAGACTATCTGAAGGAGTTAACCACAATGCAGCTCTTGAATAATTTGAGCCACAAAAACCATCAATCTTTTCAATTGTAAACTCACTCTGAGCTCTATAGTTTTTATTGATATTGTTCATATATGTCTCATACGCAGTATATGCACCAAGACTATTCCAATGATGGTCAGTTTTGTAATATAATGATGGATTATCAAATATTACTCTTACATCAATTTTATTAATTGATGAATCTGCTAACGAATAAAGTGTTGAAATCTGTTCGTAGTCAGGAAAACTGTATCCAAATTTAGAAACTCTGTCTCTTGATGCCCAACCAGAGGATGGAACAACCATAAAATCAACCTTCACATCTATTTTTTCAGCAAAGGCGTTAATAGCTTTCATATCCTTTTCCGTTTTATCAAGTTTCATTTCAACAGGAGCTTCAACAAGTGCATTGTCTTTTGTTAGATATATATCCGATGTAAGTCTTCTTCCTGTGTAAAGTTCAAAATATGAATTTGTACCAACAAAAAAATCTCTGAATGGCATATGGTCTGCCATATACGATTCTAAATTATTTCCAAATTCTCCACTGGCAACTGTATCCTTAGTTATTTCAGGAAATTCGTTCAGATATCTTTTTTCAAGCTCTGAAAAATCAGTTTTTGGTAAAAAGATATACAGAAAAAACATAATTGCAAGAAAAGAACAGAAAAAACTCACTATAATTATATGTTCTTTTTTAGTTTTCATGGTCATCTCCTCAGAATCTGAAGTATATGAATGGGTTGTAACTCTGATTTGCGAGAGATGCAACACAGAGAAGCAAAAGCACACCACCAACAACCACCTGGCCATAACGTACCAAATTATTTTCTTTTCTCTTATCAAAGAAGTTTTTGAGTATTGGTGTTGAAGCGAAAATACCAATCAATAAAATCGGTAAATATGCAATCATAATTGTGTTGCCTGCACTACTCGAAGCTACAGGGGTAAACAACTTAACAAAAAAATTACCGAGTGCTGTCACATCTTCAAAGAAGAAGAGTACCCAACCAAGCATTACAAGGAAAATAGAATATATATGACCAATCGCAGCTGGCAATTTTTTAAGTAGTTTCAATAAGAATATTTTTTCGAGTATAAGAATAAATCCGTAATACATTCCCCATAAAACAAAATTCCAGCTTGCTCCATGCCATAAGCCAGTCAAAGACCAAACAACAAGAATATTGATAATCTGACGCGCAATTCCTCTTCTATTGCCGCCTAATGGTATGTATACATATTCCTTGAACCAGGTTGAAAGACTAATGTGCCAGCGTCTCCAAAATTCAGTTATATTCTTTGAAATATATGGATATTTGAAGTTTTCAAGGAATTCAAAGCCGAACATTCTGCCAAGACCACGAGCCATATCAGAATAACCTGAAAAGTCAAAATAAATCTGTAATGAATAAGCACAAATACCCATCCATGCAACTGCTGTCCCCTCTTCAGCCTGAAGCATATTCCATAAATTACCCATTGGATTTGCAAGAAGAACTTTTTTTGCAAGACCAAAGATAAACAACATTACACCTGATGAAAAATCCTTAAGATTTTCTTTACGGGAACTTAATTGTTCAGCAACATCACCATATCGCACAATTGGTCCGGCAATAAGTTGTGGGAACAAAGTTACATATGTACCAAGCTTTAATGGGTCTTTCTGAACAGGTGCATCATTTCGATAAACATCAATAACATAGCTCATTGATTGGAAAATGTAGAAAGAAATACCAATAGGAAGAGTTATTTCCGGTGTAGGAATTTCATATAATGCAGGAATAATTCTCAACTGTTCAACAACAAACCCTGCATATTTAAAGAAACCAAGTATTAAGAGATTTAATATGACAGCAATAACAAGAACTGCTTTTGCTGACTTATTTTTACTTTGTCTTGAATGAATCAACAAGCCAAAAATATAGTCAATAATAATGGTTATAATCATCAAAACAAGGTAAACAGGTTCTCCCCATCCATAGAAGAAAAGGCTGGAAATCAGCAAAACAGGAATTCTGAATGGACGAGGAAGAATATAGTATAGTAAAAGTACAATTGGTAAGAAAAAAAATAAAAATACATTACTTGAAAAAAGCAATGATATCACCCTTATATTTTAATAAAATGCTGAATCATTAATCTGATTCAGCATTGAACTTATTTTAGAAACTATTTGCTGCATCGTTGCAAACTTTTACAATTTTGTCAACATCAGGTGAACAGATAAAAGCAAAATACTCACCGATTGTTATTGTTTCTGAAGCTTTAACAATCTTGTTCTGTTCTGGTGAATATGTAATACTCTCTTCATCTTTTGCCTGAATTCTGTTTTTAGCAGCATCTTGAATTCTCTTTAAAGCATCAGCATCTTTTGCCTTGATAATCCAGATTTCATCTGCAAGCATGCCATCAGCAGAGATTGCTGCGTAACACTCAACATAATCTTCAGGATTAACACCATATGAATTGTACATCTTATCCGAGTCAAGAGGATACATTTCAGGCATTAATGCAACACAATCATCAAAAATCTTTTTTAAATCAACAGTTGCATTATCTGAATCACTATCAGCTACCTGATTAACCTCATCTGTGCTTGGTTCGTTTACATCATCCTTTGGACCACAAGCACAAAGAGTTAAAAGTGTTGTCACACATAATAAAATTGCTAAAACTTTTTTTAACATAATCCAGAATCTCCTTAATCTATACAATGTGTATCAATTAATTATACAGCTGGTTGAGGAACACCAGGTCCTCCACCTGAACCACCCGGTCCTCCACCTGAACCACCAGGTCCACCGCCTGAACCGCCTGCTCCACCGCCTGAACCGCCTGATGGTGGTGTGGTAGTAGTTGTAGTAGTTGTAGTGGTTGTTGTAGTCGTAGTTGTAGTAGTTGTAGTGGTTGTAGTGGTTGTAGTGGTTGTAGTACCTGCGGGTTTTGTAGTTGTAGTAGTACTTGCAGGTTTTGTAGTTGTTGTACCTGTAGGTTTAGTTGTAGCAGTATCAGCTGTTGTAGACTCAGCATCATCTGCTGGTTTAGTAGGTTTAGGATTAGGATTTCTTGTAGCTGCAAACATTTCGAGTGAAGAAATCCACACGTCAAGTCCTTTTGGATTAAGGTGAACATACTGGTCAGAACTATACTTAGGGTCAAGACCATTTGCTGCATTTTTAAGTGGAGTTGCAACATTAACATATTCACAATTTAATTCTGTAGCAAGTTTCTTAAGTAATTCATTGTATTCATCAATGGATGTATTATTAAGAAATGGTTTTTTTTCTGAACCAATAACAATTGGAGTCATTGACTGTATGAAAATCTTAACATCAGGATTTTTATCCTGAATACGAGTAATCATAGTTCGCATATTATTAACAGTCGTATCAAGCTTTGAGTACATATTAAGGTCATTCATACCGAGCATAATGAAAATCTTTTTGCAACCAGATGCTTTAACTGCATTTTCCGGTGACATTTGAGTTCCCTTATATGTAAGAAGCATACTACCATCAACAGCATGTCTTGAACCATATGAACCTCTTACAAGATATGTAGCACCCTCTAAGCGTTTCACATATGGAGCTCGGATACTTAAACCAACACTGATTGAGTCGCCAATAAAAGCAACGTCATTAAAATATCCGCTTGCTGCTTCTCTGACAGCTTCAGGGTCGGATAAATCTATAGTTGTTGGTTCTTCTGTTGTTGGAGCTTGTGTCTCAACCGAGGAAGTTGAAGAATTAGCTGATATATCATCATCTGATTTTTTACAACTTGTAAAAACACAAGTGAACAATAAACATAAAATAATTGCAATACTTATAACTCTTTTTTCCACATTAACTCACCATTTTCGACAAAATTTCACATTGGATTAATTATAATATTATTTTCATATTATTGCAATAGTAAAATCTTCATTTTTACAAAATTTTTCAGCATATAATCATTTTTTTTACAATTAAAAAATCATCTGTAAAAATTCTCTAATTACAGATGATTTAATAATACATTATTTTCAATTACTATCCTGATTTTTTTCAATCGGGGTACGGATAATTTCACAATAATTCCGTTTTATATCTATGTAATCATAAAACTTTTTAACACGGAGATTAACCCTGAATTCCCTGTTGCAGTTTTCACAATAGAAAACTCCCCTGAATGATTGATTCGTAAATTTCCATTTTTTAATTATTTCAACTTTTCCACCACATATATCGCAATAACAATTGAATATATTCTTGTCCAATAGTGGGTCATTTTTATTCTTAATTACATATGGATGGAATAATAATCTGCTATAAAAATCGTTATCGCAATATTTTATAAATTCATTGAATTTTTCTCTGTCAAATACCTTTTTAAAACACTCTGTACTTAACAAACTATCATCCAACGCTCTGTGATGAGGATATTTTTCAGGGTCAATTTCAAGACATTCTGCAGCATATGATAGACCCGCCTGTTGAACGTTTTCCATATTAATGAAGCACTGACAGTATTTCTGTAAATCAGCATATTCTTTTATAAAATCAATGCTCTCTTTTTTCAAAAAATACTTGTAATTTGTAAGAAGTGTTCGGATATCGGTATCACCCCAGGACATAACTACTACATCGTCCCCTACCCAATCTTTAAAATCGTTTATTACATCTGCAAAAGGTTTTCCTGAACGAACATCATCATTTGTAATATTAGTTAGATTTTTAATTCTTGAACGAAGTTTTTTTGAAATAACCGGTTTTATCAACTCAGAAAATGTGCTGATTTCATTAAGTTGTTCATCAAGTTTTACCGCACCAATTTCGATAATTTCATTCACAAACTTCTGAGTTGCTTTATTAAATGAGTTATTCCACTCCAAATCCATAATTATATAATTCATAACACACCTGAAATCTATATATTTAACATCAACTTATTGGAAGAACAAAAAAATCTTACACCATCTTCTGTGATTGTTTTCAACACATCTTCTTTATTAATAATTGCACAATTAATATCAATGTCAAGTAATGGTTTAAGCACAAAATTTCGTTCCATCATACGAGGATGAGGTAAAATCAATGTATTTGTATTTTTAACTTCATCGCCAAATATCAAAAGGTCAATATCAATAACTCGAGGACCATTTTTTATTGTCCTGATTCTTCCAAGACCTGCTTCAATACCTAAACAAGCTCCTAAAAGATTATCTGAATTAAGTTCAGTTTCAATCTCAACAACAATATTGAGAAAATCATCCTGGTTTTCATATCCGACAGGGTCGGTTTCATATACATTGGAGACATCCGTTACACGAGTCATTGGTAAGAGTTTCAAAGCTGCAATAGCATCCTGAAGATTTCTTATTCTATCACCAATATTTGTGCCTATACCTAAATATGCTTTCATTGTCTTGACCTCTCTATTGTAACAGCTACATAGTCAAAATCAGCTTTAATTGGTGCTTCAGGTTTTTTAACAGTAACAACTAATGAATTAATCTTATCAAACTCGTAAAATAACTCATCAACAATTCTCTGAGCAACTCGTTCAAGCAAATCATTTTTTTCACTTTGAGTAACTCTGCGCACTGTTTTAATTATCTTGGCATAGCTGACTGTATCTTCAACATTGTCACTCATACAAGGTGCTGACAAATCAACTGAAGCGTCAATATCAAATATAAAATTCTGTCCATCAATTTTTTCTTCAGGATTAACACCATGATAACAGAATAATTTTAAATCTTTAACAATAATTTTATCCATACTACCCTCTCATAATTGCATCCGTCATTTTTGCAGACAAAACATTTTCTTTTACATTATGAACTCTGATTATATCAGCACCACCAGAAATTGCAATAGTATTGCCGGAAATAGTACCATATATCAAATCAACACTTTCAGCATTCGTTGAAACAGAAACAACCCTTTTTGAAGAAAGTGCCATTAATAATGCCACATCGTCTGTTTTAACTTTACTTAACTCTTTCAATAATTTTATATTATCTTCATAAGATTTTCCGAAACCAATACCAACATCAAAACATAATTGATTTAAATTGATTCCAATTTTTTCACATTTGACTTTCATATCAAAGAAGAAACTATTTACTTCATCAACTATATCATTTTTGTATTTAACAACATTTGAGGAATCGCCTCCGCCTGTGTGCATAATAACCCAGCCACAATTATATTCTTTAACTAATTGAGCCATTTCAGTATTAAAAAGACCACTGACATCGTTAATTATTGATGCTCCATTTTCAAGTGCATATTTAGCAACAACAGGGTAAAATGTATCAATTGAAATAATCGCATTTGTTTCATTATGAATTAATGGTAAATATTTTTTGATTATTTCAAGTTCTTCGTCGGGAGTTAAAACAGTATGGTCCGGACGCGTTGAATGAGCGCCTATATCAATAATATCAGCACCTTCAGAGAGCATTCTAATTGTATGTTCAACTGCTTTTTCTGGTGTATTATATTTCCCACCATCAAAAAAGGAGTCGTCGGTAACATTGAGAATACCCATAACATATGTCTTTTTTCCTAATTCAAAGTTAAAATCCTTACCTGAAAAAATCATCTTATTCCCAAAAGAGTCATAACTTCGGCTCTTGTTCTTGCATCCTTTCGCATTGTTCCTCTGATAGCCGATGTCTGTGTCTGTGAACCGGCTGCTTTTATACCACGCATTGTCATGCAAAGATGTTCTGCTTCAACAACTACAGCAACACCCTTAGGGTCCATTTCTTTCTGGATAAAATCTGCAATCTGTGCAGTAAGTCTTTCCTGTAACTGAGGACGACGCGCATATGTATTTACAATTCTTGCAAGTTTTGAAAGACCAATAACAAGTCCGTCATCATTTGGAATATATGCAATATGAGCTTTACCAACAAAAGGTAAAAAATGATGTTCACACATTGAATACATAGGTATATCACGAACAATAACTATTTCATCACTCTGACCCTCGCGGAACATTTTAAGGTGTTTTTCAGGATTTTCAGAAAGACCTGAAAAGATTTCTTCATACATATTCGCTACTCTTTTAGGAGTTTCCTGAAGTCCTTCCCTGTCAGGGTCCTCACCTATTGCAAGTAAGATTTCGCGAAATGCATTTTCAATTCTTTGTTTATCCATATTTTCATCTCTCTTCTAAAACAATACATAGATAATTATATTTATCAACTGAATAATATTCAATTTCTTTGGAATTCAGATTTCTTCCACTTTGATATACGGCAGAAGAAATGTAATTAAAGAAATTATTATCTGATTTAATATCTTTAACTGCTTTATCTAAGTCTTCAGGATTTGTAAAATAAAACTCAATACGATTATTACCCTTCCTTAACGTGGAAGCACTTCTATTAACGTGCTCTGCAAAACCGTTATAAGACTTAACAAATGCATTTTCCATTACAAAATAATTTGCAATATCTGATATACACATAGTATCTGACGTATTAAAGTCTTTATGGTCCTTTGAAATAAACGAATCGGTAACATTAAAATAAAAGTATGAAACCATATCTGTCACACTTGAATCATTCCACGTTGCATCAAGGTGGTAATTTATATTATCAATCTTTACAATATTCCACATATGTGGCTCTGTTTTTTCATCAGTAATCCCGTTTCCAACAATCAGATAATTATCTATATCAGCAGCATCGAGCAGAATCTGAATAGCTCTTGAATAGCCTTCGCAAACTGCTATGCCATTTAGCAGAGCTTCGTATGCGGTATCTGTAAAGCTTTCTGAATCCTTAACATATTCTGTATTTTCACACACATAATTATGAATATATAACTCTTTTTCATATTCTGATGGTAACAAATTAACCTGCGATAATATTTCTTCAATTTTGTTGTTCAATTGAATGTTTAATTTTTCAACTTCAGAAACAGAATGTCTGTACTCAGGACAAAACATTACTGCATCGTCGTAGTCAGTATATGTATACGTACTTTTCACCCAAAAAATATGAGCGTTATCATATAAAACCGCCATGAAAAGTTCTTTCAAATTATCTTTTGATATATCAAGGTAAAAGGATTCCCGAAAATTCATCAAAGAAATGTACATTGTCATATAGGCTTCTTTTTCTTTATCATTCAACTTATTGTAATAATAACAAGTATCCTCTTCAATTTGCTTTTGAAAGACTTCCATCTCTTGATGAGATGGTTTTTCATTTTTTATTCTTGTGTCAATTCTTTTTTCATTTACAAAACTTCTGATTTCAGAACCTGAAACAACTAAAACACAACAAAGAATTATTGAAAAAATATATAAAATTTTCTTTTTCATTCATTCTCTCCTTTATGCAGTTGATATTCAAAAATCAAATTAAATTTATTATATCATAAAATTATCATATAAACAATAAGAAAAAGAGTTTCAAATGAAACTCTTTTATTCTGTGAAAGTATATTCTTTTTGAGTTTTTTCAAAACCCTTTGTACTGTCACTTGCTTTGAAAATGACAGTTACCGTCTGTAAAATTAATTTAAGGTCAAGCCACAAGCTGTACTTTTCGATATACATCAAATCAAGCACTAACTTATCTTTTGGAGACGTACTGTATTTACCAACAATCTGAGCATAGCCTGTAAGTCCGCCTTTAACCTTTAATCTATATGAAAATTCAGGTAATTCAGCAGTATAACGACTTACATTTTCAACCATTTCAGGACGTGGGCCAACAACACTCATATCACCGATAAGAATATTAAAAAATTGTGGCATTTCGTCGATACGGAATTTTCTTAAATATTTACCGACTCTGGTAATTCTTTTATCGCCCTCTTCAGCAGAAACATTTTTACTGTTTGTTTCTGTCATAGTACGGAATTTTAAAACATTGAAGAGCTTTCCACCCTTTGTTGCTCTTTTCTGACGGAATAAAATACTTCCGCCATCTTCCACCTTAATAAGAATTGCTGCAAACAACATAATAGGACCAAAAACAATAATTCCAATTAATGAAATCACAATGTCCATTAATCTTTTAACAAAACGTTGTTCAAAAGTCAAATCCCGAATGACTGATGAAACCAAAGGTTTATCATCAAGAATAATTGATTTTCCACCCATAAGAACAACATCAGAAATTTCGAAACTTGAATAAACGTTTTTACCGTTAGCATAACAGAATTCTGTGAAAAGGACTTTTTGTTTTGTAGGAATGTCATATATAAAAACAGTATCACATTTACTCATAATATCATATATATTAGGTGATGTAAAATGAACCATATCAGTAACATTATACTGTTTTTTATATCTATTGATTTTTGGCATAACATTATTAAGGGCAATTTCTGAATTTGTAATAACACAACATTTTTCAGGTTTATTTATTGAAAAATAAACTATCTGCCCAAAATAAGTAAATAAGACAATAAGAGAAAACTGAATAACAAACACCAATATAAGTAATTGTGGTGATTCATAAACAAAATGGTCGTTATTGTTTTCATTAACATTCATGATGCACAGCTGCAGATGTGTAACCAGGTCTGTAACAATTGTTGCCAAAGATAATGATGTTATAATCGGTTTGCTTTTTAATCTGCCAATAGCATATCCGCCATAGACAGAAACCAAAGCAAGTTCAAGCACACAAAATGTAACAAAAGTAACGCCTGTTGTTCTTGAAAGATGTAACAACCATGAATATTCAGTACCGAAAACGACAAAGAACGTTCCGATAATCATTGCATACATCAATGATTTTATAAAGAAAATTATTGTTCTTTGTGCTTTTTGTAATATGCTCATATAAAGCCTCCACAAATATAAAGACTACAACAATTTTACTGTATATAGTATATTAAGTCAACTATTATACACTAAATGTAATAAAAGTGTCATTTTTGCTTTTTAAACTTCATTTTTAACTCTGTTATATTAAGCTGTGAAAGAACAATTCCTATAAATATAAGGACACAGCCTAAATATCCACGACCAGACATAATTTCATTAAGCAACAAAGCGCCACCAATTGCACTGAAAACCGATTCAGTTGAAAAAACAATTGATGCGAATGTAGGGTCAGATTCTTTTTGTCCTAATATCTGACAAGTATATGCAACACCAACAGACATTATACCACCATAGAGAATAGGAATACCTGCACTCTTGATTGCTGTAAGCTCTATATCTTCCAATATAAATGCAAATAACAAACTTAATACACCACAAACTACAAACTGAACTAAGCTGAATTTAAGAGGACTTGTATTATGTACAAACTTATCAACCACAAGAATGTGTCCTGCCCAGAAAAATGCACCAATAATAAGTACAATGTCACCTATACCAAATGTAATATCATCCCCTGTCATACAAAGGAAAAATAGTCCTGTAACAGCAAAAATTGCACCAACGAAGGTTAAAACGCTTGTTTTTTTGCCCATAACGAACCTTATAAGAGGAACCAAAACTGTATATAATCCTGTGAGAAATCCGGCTTTTCCTGCACTCTGAGTAATTTCAACTCCATATTGCTGTAAAGTTGATGCGACAAATAATACAACACCGGCAAGAATACCCGGTAATAAATTATTCTTTATTACTTTTTTATCAATTTTTTCTCTTTCAAATAATAAAATAACCGGGATAAGTGAAATTGTTCCCAACATAAATCTAACACCATTATAAGTAAATGCGCCGACGAAATCAGCACCTACTCTTTGTGCTACAAAGGCAAATCCCCATATTATCGCTGTAAGAAAAAGTAAAATTGTAGATTTAATTTTTGATTTCATTATATCACCATAAACTATAAGCCACGGTTTCCCGTGGCTTATTTAAAATCATATAGCTTTCTTAGAATTAAGCTTATTTAACTTCTTTGATGTAAGAACACCGGGTTTTCTTTTTTCATCTCTTATAATTTCAGGATTAACATTGTCTGTAACACATTCTTTTGTAATGATAATCTTTGAAATTGTATGGTCAGAAGGAGTTTCATACATTATATTCATAAGAACATTTTCCATAATTCCACGAAGACCACGTGCACCAGTTTTCTTTTCAATTGTTTTTTCTGCAATAGCAACCAATGCATCGTCAGTAAATTCAAGTTCAACATCATCCATATTAAACAATGCTTTAAACTGTTTGAGAAGAGCATTTTTAGGCTCAGAAAGAATTCTGATTAAATCTTCTTTTGAAAGTTGTTGTAATGCTGAAATGACAGGAACACGACCAACAAGTTCAGGAATAAGACCGAACTTGACAAGGTCCTGTGCAATCACTTTTGAATAAATATCCTCTTCCTGAAATTGTGCTTTATTCTTAATTTCTGCTCCAAAACCTAAACCATTATTACCTGCACGCTTTTCGACGATTTTTTCAATTCCATCAAAAGCACCACCACAAATGAAAAGTATATTGGAAGTGTCAATCTGGATAAACTCCTGTTGAGGATGTTTTCTGCCACCTTGTGGAGGAACATTTGAAACAGTACCTTCAAGAATTTTGAGAAGTGCCTGTTGAACACCTTCACCACTTACGTCGCGAGTGATTGACGGATTTTCACTCTTACGTGCAATCTTATCAATTTCATCAACATAAATAATGCCGCATTCAGCTTTTTCAATGTCAAAATCAGCTGCCTGAATAAGTCTTAAAAGGATATTTTCAACGTCTTCACCAACATATCCTGCCTCAGTAAGTGTTGTTGCATCTGCAATAGCAAACGGTACATCGATTATCTTGGCAAGAGTCTGAGCAAGTACAGTTTTACCAACGCCTGTAGGTCCTAAAAGTACAACGTTACTCTTTTGAATTTCAACGTCATTTTCTGTTCCACAGTATATTCTCTTGTAATGATTATAAACGGCAACACTCAAAGCTTTTTTAGCTTCTTCCTGACCAACAACATATTCATCAAGTTTAGCCTTAATCTCTTGTGGTTTAGGGAGAACTTTTTCTTCAAGCTTAACCTTTTTACCCCGGTTACTATGAATTGATGAATCACTCTCGTCAATAATACCCATGCATAACTCGATACATTCATCACAGATATATACACCCGGACCTGCAATAAGTTTATCTACCTGTTCCTGTGTTTTGCCACAGAAGGAACATCTGACATTTCTGTCTTTATCGTTTTCTCTAGCCATAAATTAGCTCCTTATCTCTTATAGAAAACTTTATCTACAATGCCGTAATCCATTGCTTCCTGTGCTGAAAGCCAATTATCACGTTCAGTATCAAGCGCAATTTGTTCAATTGGTTTACCTGTATTCTCTGCAAGAATTTTATTAAGCTTTTCTCTTGTTCTGAGAATATGTTCGGCAGCAATTTTAATATCTGTTGCCTGACCCTGTGCGCCGCCCAAAGGCTGATGAATCATAATTTCACTGTTAGGAAGTGCAAATCTTTTACCCTTTGCACCTGATGAGAGCAAAAACGCACCCATACTTGCAGCCATACCCATACAAATTGTAGAAACATCACATTTGATGTACTGCATTGTATCGTAAATTGCAAGTCCGGCAGAAACTGACCCACCAGGACTGTTAATATAAAGGCTAATATCTTTTTCGCTATCCTGTCCCTCAAGATAAAGCAACTGAGCAACAACCAAAGATGCGGTTGCGTCGTTTACCTCATCTGACAAAACGATAATTCTGTCATTCAAAAGTCTTGAAAAAATATCGTATTGTCTTTCCCCTCTGTTTGTCTGTTCAACAACGTATGGTACAAGTGCCATAATATTACCTCCATTTAGGGTGACAGAAATAATCCAAACCTGTTTTTTACAGGCTGATTTCCGTCAATCCATTGTTAAAATACTCGCAAATCCACAAAGGATTTGCTGCGTTTTATGCCTTGTCTTGCCAAAAATCCTCACTGTAAAAAATCTTCGACCTTAAAACGAGATATTTTTATTGGATTTTTGGTATTGAGGATGCAGGAAGGCTGTCGCCTTTCAAATCCGAATTGCCAAAAAGACTTAAAAATAGCCGTTTAAAGGCAGATTTAGATTATTTCTGTCACCCTATCAATAGCATTAAAGAATTGTCCTTTTGAGTATTGGACAATTCTTCAAGGCTTATACACATATTTAATTATTCAGCTTCCGCAGCTTTCTTTGTTGTTTTCTTAGCTGCTGGTTTTTTTGCAGGCTTTTCTGCATCGTCTTCTGCTTTCTTTGTTGTCTTTTTAGCAGTAGCTTTTTCGTCAGTTATTTTTGCATTATCCTTTACGAAATCAATTGCTTTCTTAGACTTGATATCACCTGCAAGTGAATCTGCAGGAATTGCCTTCTTAACAGCTTCAACATCCATATTATATGTCTTTGCAAGGTTTTCATATTCAGCATTAACTTCGTCTTCAGTAGCTTCGATGCCTTCAGCCTTAACAATTGCTTCAATAGCAAGGTTGAGTTTAACCTGAGCTTCAGCATTTTCTTTATAGCCTTCTCTGAATTTTTCCATTTCCATACCTGTATATGAAAGGTATGTGTTAAGGTCAAGACCCTGTGACTGAAGTCTGTAGTTGAAATTATCAACGATGTTGTCGATTTCTGCTTCAATCATAACAGCAGGAATGTCAACTTCGATACCCTTTACAACTTCTTCAAGAAGGTCATTAACTACTTTATTGTCAGCATCTGCTTTCTTAGCTTCTTCAAGCTGAGCTTTTACGCTCTTCTTGAGTTCATCAAGTGTATCAAATTCACTGACATCCTTAGCGAATTCATCATCAAGTGCAGGGAGTTCTTTAACTTTGATTTCGTGGAGCTTAATCTTGAAAACAGCATCCTTTGATGCAAGGTCTTCCTGATATTCTTCTGGGAATGTAACATTTACATCAAATTCTTCACCAACTTTGTGACCGATAATCTGGTCTTCAAAGCCCGGGATAAACGAACCGCTACCGATTGCGAGTTCATACATTTCAGCTTTACCGCCGTCAAATGCTACGCCATCAACAAAGCCTTCGAAGTCGATAACTGCAATATCATTCTTCTTAACAGCTCTCTTTTCAACGCTTACCATTCTTGAGTTCTGTTCCTGCATTTTAGCAAGTTCAGCCTTAACTTCATCAGCAGCTACTTTACAAACAGGTCTTGTTGCTTTGATACCCTTATACTCACCAAGTTTAACTTCTGGTTTAACAGCAACCTTAAGCTTCAAAACAACACCATCTTTACCGATTTCTGGTACTTCGAGGTCGTAAGGCGAACCTACAACATCAAGTTTTGATTCAATAATAGCTTCACTTACTGCTTCAGGATATACAAGTTCAAGTGCATCTTCATAGAAAACGCCTTCGCCATACATCTTTTCAATAAATGCTCTCGGTGCCTTACCCTTTCTGAAGCCCTTAATAGTGATATTCTTTCTTTCTTTGAGATATGCCTTCTGAACAGCAGCCTCAAATTTTTCACCATCAATTGCGATTTCAAGTTCGTAGACATTCTTTTCTACATTGTTTGTTGACTTTAACATCAAATATTCCTCCTGAATATTATTGTTTACTGTATTATTAAATACCGCAAAATTCGTAATATTATATCATAAAAAAAATACAATTACAACATTTTCCAAAAGTTTTTCTTAATATTTCAATAAAAATACGTTGTTTTTTTGCAAATTATATTATTTGCTGATAAATAAAGGGCAAAAATCAAGATAATCTGCTGATATCAAACGAAAATTAATTCCATCTTTTTCTCCATTTAATGCACTTTTTATTGCTCCACCATGAAGATGACCATAAAAGCATTTTTTTATTTCGTTTTCTCTAAGCACATTCATAATTGGCTCACAATCACGAATAATACTTGTTGGTGGATAATGAAGAAAAACAATAACACTATCACTTAATTTTTTTGCTTCATCAATCGAACGTTGAAGTCGGGCACATTCACGAGCCATAACCTTATCAATATTTTCACTCTCAGCATCATAAAACCAACCACGAGTACCGGCAATTGATATGTCACCTATTTTATATGCATTGTTGTGAAGAAATTTAATTGAATCAAATCCTTTCTCCTGACAAAATTTCTCCATTTTCGTGACAGTATTCCACCAATAATCGTGATTGCCTTTTGAAATAATCTTTTTGCCTTTCAGTTTGTGCAAAAACTCAAAATCCTTTTCTGCCTCTTCAAGACTCATAGCCCAGGAAATGTCTCCATTTATTACAACAGTGTCATCTTCATTTACAAGCTTCTGCCAGTTGTTTTCTATTCTTTGGGCATAATCATCCCAACCCTTGAAAATATCCATGGGCTTATCAACAGAAAATGATAAATGAGTATCACCAATAGCATAAACGGACATAAAGAAATTTCTCCTATGAATAATTGTATTTCTCCTTCAAAAAATAAATATGAAAGGAGGAATAAAAAATGGATAAAAATAAGAATATTACATGTGACGCTTGTCATTGTACATTCAATGATGGTCATATGAATTGCACAGCAGATGGAATTAAGGTAGGCACACACAATGCTTGTTCTTGCGATGATACAAGATGTGCAACCTTTAAATTGAAGATGTCAGACGTAGAATAAGATAAATTTAAAGCGGAAACCCGAAACTCCATCAGGTTTCCGCAATATTAATATTTCAGATACCTAACATATCAAACACAACTTGTTTCATATCTTCTTTTTTGCTTACACGTGTAAAACGAGGTTCTTTACCTTTAAGAGTTGCAAGTTGCTGTGGAACCGGTTCATTTGATTTCTCAAATAATTCGTCAACCATATCGAATTCATTTTCCGCTTTGATTTCATCAGTAATCGCAGCAAGAACACTTGCAGAGAATTTATATGGATTAGCTGTTGAAGCAATAACAGTAGGAGTTATATCCCCTGTTTTTGCTACATAATCATCATACACTTTAACTGCAACAGCTGTATGAGTATCACAGAGATAATTCTTAACTTCAAAAACTTTACCGATTGTTTCTTTTGTCTGAGCATCATCACAGCATCCTGCAGCAAATAGTGATTTAACCTTATCTGCAACGTCTGCAGAAACAGTATATTTACCATCATTATTAAGCGCTGACATCCACTGGGCAACCTGAACATCATTTTCACCACAAAGGTGGAAAAGAAGTCTTTCAAGGTTACTTGAAATGAGGATATCCATTGATGGAGAAGTTGTGCAATAAAAATCTCTATTCTTATCGTAAGTACCACTTGTAAGGAAATCTGTGAGAACATTGTTAGCATTTGAAGCACAGATAAGTGTCTTTACAGGCACACCCATTCTCTTTGCATAATATGCAGCAAGAATGTTACCGAAGTTACCTGTCGGTACAACAACGTTCATTTCCTCACCATTTTTAAGCTCACCATTTTCTATCATATCGCAATATGCTGATACATAGTAAACAATCTGTGGTACAAGACGTCCCCAGTTAATTGAGTTAGCTGATGAGAAAGCAAGTCCGTTTTCCTTGAATTTCTTTTCAATATCTTTATCAGTAAAAATCTTTTTAACGCCTGACTGTGCATCGTCAAAGTTGCCCTCAATCGCGCAAACACTAACATTTGAGCCTTCCTGAGTTGTCATCTGGAGTTTCTGCATTGGGCTGACACCATCAACAGGATAGAAAACAAGAATTTTTGTGTTTGGAACATCAGCAAAACCTTCAAGAGCTGCTTTACCTGTATCACCTGATGTTGCAACAAGAATTACAATTTCAGTATCTTTAACAGTCTTTCCTGCTGATACTGTCAGAAGGTATGGCAATAACTGGAGAGCCATATCCTTGAATGCACAAGTAGGGCCTCTCCAAAGCTCAAGAACATTTGCTTTATCTGATAATTTATATAAAGGTGCAACCTTATCTGAACTGAATTTACCAGCCTTATAAGCACCTTCAACACACATTGAAAGTTCGTCTTCAGTGAAATCTGTAAGATAAAGACGAAGAACCTCTTTTGCTCTTTCTATGTATGACATTGGAACAAGTTTTAAAATAAACTCAGCAGAAATTTCAGGGATTTCTGTAGGAACAAAAAGTCCACCCTCTGATGAAATTCCTTTTGCAATAGCTTCTGCAGCAGTTACGCGTACAGACTTATCTCTTGTACTTGTATAAAACATTTAAAACACATCCTTTTCGTGTGGTATTTTAACATATTAAAAATAGTTTTTCAACAATATTTTTTATCGTCCGTCTGAATCAAAAGCATTTTTTATATGATTAATCTTAACAGGCTCATCATTTTCAAAAAACACTTCAACTATATCATAACGAAATTGTTTTTCAATTTTATATTCTTTAATAAAAATCTGAGATGTAGATATGATTTTACTTCGTTTAGAAAAATCAACTGCGTCAGCAGGATTGGATATCATATTTTCACTTCGGGTTTTAACCTCAACGAAACAAATATATTTTTCGTCTTCAGCTATAAGGTCAATTTCGCCTAATCTATTCTGATAATGTGCAGAAATAATTTCATATCCTTGATATCGCAGATACCTTGATGCAACAATTTCACCATATCTTCCTAATAATTGTGTTTCCATTACTTTTCACCATAGAATTTCTTTAAAAAAGTCACCCTGTGAATTGGAGAGGCTCCGAATTCCTTAATCATTTCGTAATGAAGCTTAGTCCCATATCCCTTATGCTTTTCGAACTGATACTGAGGATATTCTTTGGCCTTTTCCAGCATAAATCTGTCACGGCTGACCTTAGCAAGAATTGATGCAGCTGCAATTGACATACTTTTTGCATCACCCTTAACAACAGTTTCTTCAGTAACAAATGGAATTTTAGGATACTGATTGCCATCAATCAAAGCGTAATCAGGTTTAATAATTAAGCCTTCTACTGCTCTGTGCATAGCAAGAAAAGTTGCATTTAAAATATTAATTTCATCAATTTCCTTTTCAGTTGCAATTCCGATTGAATAAGCAATTGCCTTTTCACAAATAACATCAAAAAGTTGTTCTCTTTTTTTCTCACTTATTTTTTTCGAGTCATTAAGTCCATCTATTTCAAGTCCAAGTGGTAGAATTACAGCAGCGGCATATACAGGACCTGCAAGTGGACCTCTCCCTGCTTCATCAATGCCACATACAACTTTATAACCTGCCTCAATTACTTTTTCTTCAAATGAATAATCCATACTTTACTCCGGTTTTTCAAGAGAAATCAAACCAAGTTTACCACCACGATATTCATCAAGAAGCATCACAGATGCTCTTTCATAGTCTATTTCTCCACCCTTTATCATCATTCCACGTTTTTTACCAATCATTTCAAGGACTTCCCAAGCTTCCTTATCAGTGAAATCGTCAATTTTATATCTTTCGGCAAGTCTGTCGGGATAATCCGATTTCATTGTTTCTAACAATCTTATAGCGAGAGTTTCAGCGTCAAGAATTGCATCCTTCACAGAGCCAATAAAAGCAAGTCTATCCCCGACTTTAGGGTCATCAAATTTTGGCCACAAAACACCCGGTGTATCAAGAAGCTCGATACCATTTCCAATTGGAAACCACTGATTATGCCTTGTGACACCTGCTTTATCAGCAACTTTTGCCTTAGCGCTACCAGCCATTCTGTTAATAAAAGATGATTTACCTGTATTTGGAATACCGACAACCATTATACGCAAGGCTTTACCGGGCATGCCCCTATCTTCATTTTTTTTGATAACATCCTTCAAGACCTCACGAACAGCAATAATATAATTATTAAGCCCTTTTCCTGTGCGACAATCAACAGGAATTGCACGGACACCTTTTTTCTTATAGAATTCCACCCACTGATTTGTTGTGTTCTTGTCGGCAAGGTCACATTTATTAAGAAGAACTATTCTTGGCTTACCATTTATCATTTCTTCTAATTCAGGATTTGAACTACTATTGGGAATTCTTGCATCAATAATTTCTGTAACACCATCAACAAGAGACAGACTCTCTTTAATCAAACGACGTGTTTTTGCCATATGACCGGGAAACCATTGAACAATCTGTTTTTGATTATCTGCCATTTTATGACTCCTTAAAATCAGAATTGAAAAGATGTGAATCACCAATTCTGTATACAACTTTTCCTAGAATATATCTTTCGTCTATCATACCGATATGTGATTCACGACTATCCGCAGAATCATTACGATTATCACCCATAACGAATACCTTACCGGCAGGAACTCTATAAAGATTTGTCATTGAGTAAAGAAAATCCATTTCTTCCTTTATATATGGTTCATCCAGTGTCTTACCGTCAACAACTACTTTGTTAGTATTTTCATCAAACCAAAGAGTTTGTCCGCCAACAGCTATTACCCTTTTAATTAAAACTTTACCATAATCATTTGGCTGTGATGTTACAACAACATCACCATATTTAACATCTTTTGTAATAGCACTGATAATCAATTTATCACCATCATACAAAGTGTTTTCCATTGATGAACCTGATACAGTTGATATCTTAAAAAAGAATGTGAAAATAACACAAACCATTAAAATAGAAGAAATAACAACAGAAACCATATCATGAACTGATTCATATTTTTTGTCTGAGTTTCCTCTTACATTAACATTATCTTCATTCTTTATGCTTTCCTGCATTTATTTAATCCTCCATTCACCAAAAGGAAAAAGACGAGCATTTGCAACACCGAGAATATATCTTTCATCTATAAGACCAACTGTATTGAATCGGCTATCTAATGAATTATTACGGTTATCACCCATAACGAAAAGATAACCCTCAGGAATCTTAACAGGCTCGTGGAAATCGCCACGGCTTACAGTTGGAGCAAAAATATATGGTTCGTCGATTGCTTCTCCATTGATAAAAACTTTGTGTGTATTAAAATCAATGTCAATTGTATCTCCACCAACTGCAATTACTCTTTTAATCAATGGCTCATTGAGAGTATTAGGTTGTGTGATAACAACAATATCTCCTCTTTCAATATTTGTATTGATAGCACTAACTGTCAACCAATCACCATTGTTCAATGTCGGATTCATTGAATCACCGTCAACACCGACAACTCTGACTGCAAAAATAAATATTACCAATATCATTATAATTGCAAAAACAAAAGAATCCAACCACTCGTAAATTACTCCCCAAAAGCCTTTTTTCATCTTTAAATCAGAAGTGCTTTCAGTTGTTTCAATAGTATTTTCTTCAAAACTATCAGTTTTGTTTTCCGTTTCAATTGTTACATTTTTTTCTCTTTTCATAATATCACCTATTTGATTTCTTTTGCTATTTCGCAAATTCTTATTAATCTATGGTTGACACCTGAACGTGAAATAGGCGTACTTAATTGTTGACCTAACTCACGTAAAGACATACCGGGATTTTCAATTCTTATCTCAGCTAACTCTTTGAGGTCATCTGAAAGATAAGAAAGTCCAACTGTATTCTTTATTTTTAATATTGCATTAACTTGTTTGTTTGCTGCGTCAATCGTCTTATCCAGGTTAGCGTTTTCAAAGTTCAGTTTTCTGTTTACGTTATTTCGCATATCCTTATACATTTTAACACCCATAATTTCTAATGAGGAATTGAATGCACCCATTATAGTAAGAATATCTTCAATGGATTCACTATCTTTAAAATATATAACATAATTTCCATTTCTCGTTATACTTTTCGGTTCGATTGTTAATTCATCATTATCTATTATAAAAAGTTTTAAGTCTCGACTCAAATTAAGATACGGAACTACAAATTCAAGGTGATAATTTTTATTGGGGTCATTTATTGTACCGCAAGTTAAAAATGCACCTTTTAAAAATGAAGTTTTGCAACATTCATCAGAAATATTACTCCAATTAAGTCTTGAAGTGCCATTCTTTTTATCATATCCAAATGTTTCAATAACCTTTAATCTATCTTCTTTTTTTGTAACTTCAACTTTATATTTCCCAGCATCTGATTTTGTTATTTTAGGCTTCACATTACAAACTTTGGTCAACATTTCTGCATATTTTTCTGCAACACCTTCGTGTTCTGTAAGAAGATAAATATCATAATACGAAAAAGCCCTTGAGAAGAGCATCATACCATATGCAAAGGCATGAAGACAGCACTTATTTTCTATTTCTGAACATAATATTTCATTTTTTACATTAGCTGAAAATGACATATTAAAAATCCTTATCTCTGAATATCTCTATGATATACGGAAGCTTTAAATCCTTTTTCTTTAATTGCATTATAAAGCATTTCAGCAAATACAACTGAACGATGTTTACCACCAGTACAACCAACTGAAATAGTCAGCTGACTTTTACCTTCGCTGATATACAAAGGAACAAGATATGTAACAAGGTCTGTAAGCTTTGGCTGAAGATTCTTAGCCTCATCAAAATTCATAACATAATCTCGTACAGAAGCATCCAATCCGGTCTGATTTTTAAGCTCAGGAATATAAAACGGATTAGGAAGACAACGAACATCAAATACAAGGTCTGAATCTTTTGGCGAACCATATTTGAAACCAAAAGATACAACTGTAATTTTCATTGTTCCAATAACATCATCAACAAATAATTTTGCAATACGTTCCTTTAGTTTGGATGTTGACATATGAGATGAATCAATAATAAAATCAGCAATATCACGTGCTTTTTTTAGCATTACGCGTTCTTCCGCAATAATATCCTGAAGAGATTTTGAAGAATCAAAAACTGAAAGTGGATGTTTTCTGCGAGTTTCCTGATATCTACGCAAAAGAACATCATTATCTGCATCCATAAAAAGAACTTTGTATTCGCAATTCATCCCTTTCAACTCGTCAAGAGCTGAAAAAAGCTGGGAAAAGGACTCACCAAGTCTTACATCGGCTGCAATAGCAACTTTTTCTCTGATTTCAGCAGAATCGTTAAGAATCTGCACAAATGTAGGTATGAGCTTTGGCGTCATATTATCAACACAGAAAAAACCAATATCTTCAAGACTGTCCATAGCTCTTGATTTTCCTGCACCTGACATACCTGTAACAATTACAAGTTGCATCTTATTTCCCCCTTATTCCCCTATTATTTTCACTTCTGTTTCAAGATTAACTCCGAATTTTTCCTTTACAATTCTTTGAACATCACTGATAAGTGTAATAACATCGGTAGTAGTTGCGCCACCTTTGTTAATTACAAATCCAGCATGTTTTTCACTGACCTGTGCTCCACCAACTGTGTAGCCCTTTAATCCGCTATCCTGAATCAAAGCTCCAGCAAAATACCCCTCAGGTCTTTTAAATGTACTACCTGCGCTTGGATATTCCAAAGGTTGTTTATCTTTTCTTCTCTGCAATTTATCATCCATCGCAGCCTTTATATCTGTTCTATCTGCTTTTGTAAGTTTAAAAACTGCAGATGTAATTGTATAACCATTTTTGGTATAAGCACTATGACGATATCCTAAATCAAGATTATCTTTTAACAACTCACCTTGATTTCCTTCATTATCAATATGGTTTACAGAATAAAGAACATCCTTCATTTCTCCACCATAAGCACCTGCGTTCATATAAACGGCGCCACCAACATTACCTGGAATACCGAAAGCGAATTCGAGTCCTGAAAGTGAGTTTTCAAGAGCAAACATACAAAGAGATTTGAGTGATGAACCTGCTTCACAAAAAATTGTCGTTTCATCAAGCAGTTTAATTTCAGACATCTGTGAGCCAACTTTAATTACAACACCATCAATACCCTTATCACTGACAAGAAGGTTTGAGCCATTACCGATTATTAAAGGTTTTATATCCTTTGTGTAACAGAAAGAAATTATCTTTTCAAGTGACTCAACTGAATCAGGTGTAATGAAAAGTCTTGCATTACCACCACATTTGAATGTTGTATATTTTTTCATAGGTGCATCCCATTCAACTGTCGCACCAATATTTTCAGCAAATAATGCAATTTCTTTATACACTATTTATCCTTCTTTCTGTAAATTTAATTTAATAATTTTGCCAAATGTCAATTTCCTTTGACTGTGGCTCATAGCCATCATCCATACCAAGCTGATGAAGAAGCTCTCGAGCTGCGTTATAACCCATTTTCTTCTGTCTGTTATTCATAGCAGCACATTCTATGATTACGGCAAGGTTTCGACCGGGTTTAACAGGAACAACAGTAAGTGGGATTTTAACATCCATAATATTTATGTATTCGTTATCAAGTCCCATACGATCATATACCTTTGAACTGTCCCAAGGTTCGAGCTGAATAACCATATTGATTTTTTCAGTAAGTTTAACTGCACCCATACCAAACAAACGACGTGCATTGATAATACCTATTCCTCGTAATTCAATAAAATGACGGATATTATCAGGTGCGGAGCCAACAAGTGTCTTTGCGGATGCTTTTCTTATTTCAACAGCATCATCGGCAATAAGACGGTGACCACGTTTGATAAGTTCTATTGCAGTTTCACTCTTACCAACACCACTATCACCAACTATAAGAACACCTTCACCATATACCTCAACAAGTACACCATGACGAGTAATACGAGGTGCCAATGCAGTACCAAGGAAATAGATAAGTGTTGACATACTCGCAGATGTTGCCTCTGCAGTTCTTATAATAGGTACTTTATATTTTTGAGCTGCTTCAACCATTCCTTCAAGAGGCTCGAGACTTCTTGTAATAATAACAACGGATGGCTTTCGGCTGAAAAGTCTCTCCATACATTCAAGCTGTTGCTCTCTACTGAAAGATTTGACAAATTCAAATTCAGAAAAACCGAGATACTGAACACGGTCGGGGTCAAAATATTTGTCATTACCTGCAAGCAAAAGTCCCGGTCTGTTAACTTCCTGAGACGTTATTGAAATGTCTGATGCATCACAAGGTAAATATATTGTTTCAAGACCAAATTCATTAATAATTTTCTCTAATGTTACGGAATATTTAGATGCCAAAGCGCCTATCTCCCCTTTATAAGTATATATTTAAATTATTATATAACATTATCACAGATTTTCCAATAGTTTTTTATAAAAAATTTAATAAATATCAAACCCGACAGGATATTTCCCATCGGGTTCTTTTAATACACGAAATTAGGTTATTTCATATTTTCTTCGTATGACTTAATCATCTTTTTAACCATCTGACCGCCGACAGAACCTGCCTGCTTTGAAGTAAGGTCACCGTTATAGCCCTGCTTAAGGTTTACGCCAACTTCAGAAGCTGCTTCCATCTTGAAACGGTCGAGAGCTTCACGAGCTTCAGGTACTACGTTCTTATTACCTCTTGACATCTGAATACACCCCTTATCAATTAAAGTTTTATATCAATTGCGTTTGCAATAGTATTATGAACTATTCAAATGCTTTTATAATTGAAAATTTTTGTTAATTCGACATATAATCTCTTAATGACATAAATTTATATCCTTGTTTTCTTGCTTCTTCTATTATATCATCAAGGGCATTTGCATTATCGGGAGAAACGGAATGCAAAAGTATAACTGCACCCGGATGAAGTCTTGAAACTACCTTTTCAAAGGCGTATTGTTCCCCTTTTTGATTATCCAAATCCCAATCAGCATAAGCTAAAGACCAGAATACACTTGTATATCCAAGGGAATCAACAAATGTTAATGCATTTTCGGTATATTCCCCTTTGGGAAATCTGAAAAATGGCTCACTATAATTAAAAGTATATTTTAAATATTTTTCCATTCCTTTGATTTCTTCTGTTATCTGTGTTGTAGAAATTTCTGCAAATGAAGGATGAGTCACTGAATGATTTCCCACTATATGTCCTTCATTTATCATTCTCTTAATTAAATCCGGATTCTCTTTAACCTGTGGTAAAGTACAGAAAAATGCTGCATTTACTTTCTTTTCTTTTAATACATCAAGAATTCTTTCAGTATATCCGTTTTCATATCCACAGTCAAAAGTCAGATATAAAACCTTGTCTTTTGATTTCATATCAAGGCAAAATGCATTAAAACTATTCTCTTCAAAATATCTCTGTGTGTTTATTGAAATTTCGTTTGGTTTTCCGTTCTTTGCAACTCCATAGCTATGAGATTTTTTCTCATGGGAATTCTGTGCCATAGGCTCAGGCTCAACAGATGTTTCAGGTATATTCTTAGTTTGACTTGTTGTATCTGTTGTTGCAGTTTCTATATCATCATTTATCGTATTGCATGATGTTAGTAAACTGACAATAATTGCTGCACAAATAATTCTTGTAATAGTTTTCATCTATGATTACCTTAGTTCATCATCTTGTTAACACTATCAACAACATCATTTACAGTATTCATTGCTTTTTTTGCTGTTTTTTTCATCTTTTTCTTTGTTGATTTATCTGACATAGTTCCTGTCATAGCCATCGCAGCTGTACCTGCAAGCATACCTGCACCTACAACTTTACCAACTTGCTTTTTATCCATTATTTTGTTCCCCTTTCTTTCATATTTGCTCTTATATAATTTTTAATGAGCAATAATATTTTTTGAAAGAAAGTAAAAAAAATTATCAAATAGTGTTTAAAATTATTTCTAAAAATGTTATTATATTTTTTGAAATTATATCTTTTAAAATTAAGGTGATAAAATGACACTTAATATTGTAATGGTTGAGCCGGAAATCCCACAAAACACCGGTAATGTTGCCCGAACTTGTGCGGCAACCGGTGCAAGACTTCATCTTGTTGGAAAAATGGGATTTACCCCCGATGATAAAAAGCTTAAAAGAGCAGGACTTGATTATTGGTATTTACTCGATATTACATACTACGACACAATGGAAGAATTTTTTGAGAAAAACCAGGGTGGAAATTTCTTCTATTTTTCAACAAAAGCTCAAAAAAGGCATTCTGATGTTTCATATCCTGACAATACATACCTTGTTTTTGGTAAAGAAACTGCCGGTCTTCCTGAAAAACTGCTTTTTGAAAATGCTGATAAATGTGTAAGAATACCAATGATTGACGAAGCAAGAAGCCTTAATCTTTCAAATGCAGTTGCAATCGGTGTTTATGAAACACTCAGACAATGGGACTACCCACAGTTACTTGAAAGTGGAGAATTAAGAAATTACAATTGGGCAGACCAACAATAAAAATAGCAAAATGCACCTGACTTTAATTTAGTCAAGTGCATTTTTTATATTATTCGAAACAAGTAATTATAATAAATCAACTTCCAATTTTGCGTCGTTGTATTTATAGAATTTTCTGTCTTCCAGTGCCCAGAGTCGATTTGTAAATTCACCTTTTTCGACTCCGTTTACTGCATCCATAATCTCATAAACACGGGCATCCATCAAGTCGAGCTGTGAAAGAAGTTCTGCTTCAAGGAACAATGGTCTGACGGCAGCACCAAACTCAGGTTCACCATGATGAGAAATAATCATATGCTGTAAAAGCATTGATTTTTCTTTATCAATTCCAAGTTTTTCTCCTGCTTCTTTTACCATCATAGCACCCATTACAAGATGTCCTAAAAGATTTCCTTCAACAGTATACCCGGATGCTATTCCTGTTTCTTTAACTTCAAATTCCACTGTTTTTGCTATATCGTGAAGAATTGCACCTGAAAGTAACAATTCACGATTAACAAAAGGATAAACTTTACAGATACTTTCACATAATTTAACAATTGATGCAGTATGCATTAAAAGACCTGAACGGATTGCGTGGTGCAAACGGAATGCAGCTGGGAAATAAAGCAACTTCTCTTTATTACCCTCAAAAAGATAAAGAACAATCTGTTTCAAATCATTATCCTTAAAAGAATTCACAAGTGAGACAATGTGATTAAACATATCTTCACCTGTATAATCTGCTGATTTTACAAAGTCAGAAACATCAACATTATCACTTTCAATAACAGAACGGATTCGATCAATTCTCAATTGGTCGTGACCATTATACTGAGATATTGTTCCTCGTATCTTAACAAAGCTATCTGTATCATATTGACCATGGGATTCTTCGTTATAGCTCCAGAGTTTCGCAAAGATTTCACCATCTTTATCTGACAAAACAAGGTCAAGATAAAAACTTCCGTTTTTTGCCATCTTCTTTTCGCACTGTTTAATAATTGCAAAGCCTTCAACAAGACCATTATTACCAATTTCTTTAAAATTCATAGTTAAATAGAAACACTCAATGTGTATAATCCTTTCATTATTTTACACTTTAATTATACACAAAAATAGTATTTATTGCAACTGATTTTATCCAAAAAGCATCATATTAGTATTTGTATTTACAATGAAAATTGAACTAACTAAAAGAGTTGTAAGAACTGTAATTATTACGCATAACAAATAATTTTTCAGTAATTTTGATAATTCTGTCATATTAAATCTACTCCTTTAAAAGTCCTGCTAATGATTCTGCAAACAATTCTGCTGAATACACTGCTTCAGCCAATGTATTAGCATCCGTACCGAATTCAATAAGTAACGAACAAGGTGTCAGGTGCATATTATATCTTCTGCTGCAAAACATCAGTGGTCGTAATAATTTCGGATTATCACTGATGACTCTGTTGTGTAATTGTACAGCAAAGGCTAAATTCTCCTCCCAATTGGGGAAATCTGTGATATTTCCGTCTTCACAACCTGTCAGAATCATTATCTGTGCTGCTTTTTTACCATCTATTTCTGTAACAGGTTTAATTCTTGTACCATCCTTCTGATACATAGCATCACGATGCACATCAAGAACAACTTTTATTGATGGATTTTCACGTAAAATTTTACTTATACCTTCACGAGACCTTCCGTAAGCACCGTTATATATACCGTCGTAAACAGTTTTATCGTGAATCGTCTTGATTCCGTTTTTTTCTAATATCCTGCATATTTCTTCACCAACTCTAATCATATTTTCCTTTGGATTATTACTTCTTGGACCTCGCTCTTTTGTATAAAATCCTCTATCAAGCAATTCATAGGTTTCAGAGGTATGTGTATGAAAAATAAGCACGGATGGTTTATTTTTATCCTCTATGGGATGAATTGTTTTTTTCAACTGTGACGAAATATCAATTTTATGATTTGATGTTGTGTTTTTAACATAAATGCCGTTATATTCCGAAGTAGCATTAAGAGTGCTGTAATCCTTCTCTATAATTTTACCATCGTTTGACGAATTTTTATATTCTGTTTCAGCCTTTTTCATAAGTTGTAACACATCGTCCGGTATAGATGAAACAGTCTGAATCGTTTTCTCCTCGATTTTATCTGAAACAACCATCTCATCAAGACTATCCGAATTTATATTGTCACTTTTTGTAAAGATAATTTCGGGATTTGACATATAAGCACCTGCATAAAGAATTTTTTCAAATGAATTTTCAATTCCATTCAAAAATATAAAAATCAATAAAATTGATGGCAAAATCAGAATAAGAATATAATCAGAAATTGAATTTTGATTGTTTGTCCTGTTTTTCAAATTATCAGCTCTTTTCCACTAAAGTCTTAATCAATCTTATGTGGTGAGCTTTAATTTTATGATAACGCAAGAAACATTTCAGGCTCAAGAGTGGGCTGTATTGCACAGTTTATGCTCAAAGCAAGAAGATTTGCTGCACGACTCACAATTGTATCAATTTCCTTTGGTGTAACGAGCATATTGTTCTCTGTATCAAGACCAACAACGGTCGGAACACCTATTGAAACAACAGGAACACCAAGTACGGATTCATCAATTCTTTTACGATAATTACCTACTCCTGACCCGGGTGTTATCCCCGTATCTGATAACTGAACTGTTTTACCTAATGTTTCAACCTTTGAGGATGCGAGAGCATCAATAATTATAACTGCATCAGGTTTGACGAATTCAACTATTCCTTTTATATATTCTGAAGTTTCGATTCCTGTCTGTGCTAAAACACCGGTGGAAATAGATGCCACGGGATTAAGGTCAGGAAGATGTTGATTTATTTCTGCAAAATTTTCAAAGTGCCTTGTTGAAAAAATTCTTTTTGCACATAATGGTCCCAAAGCATCAGGAGTTATATTTTCATTACCTAATCCGGATACAAGAAATGTTTTTGCATTTTCAGGAAGTAGTTCACCTATAATCTCAGTAATAATCTTAAGACGAAAATCAAGTAATTCACTTTCGTGAGAAAATTCAGGCAAATCCAATGTAAAGTATTTACCCATAGGTTTTTCCATTTGTTTTGAGCCTTCTTCACTTATGATTTCCACCTTTACAATCTCAACATTTTCTTTTTCCCATCGGTCAACTTTTACACCTTTTTTGCTTGTTTCGTTAATCATTTCATGCCTTTCATAGGCAATATCTGTTCTTATACTCACTATATTTCTCCTTTTGAATTATTGTTTTAAAAAAATAACAATCAAATTAAAAAAAATAACTTGATTTTTATTTTGTTTCGTGTTAATATATGTATCTGTAAATACGAAGGAGGTGTAACGAATATGCCAAACATTAAATCAGCTAAAAAGCGTGTTCTCGTTAACAAGACAAAGGCACAGCGTAACAAGTCAACAAACTCAGCTCTTAAGACAGCTATCAAGAAGGCTAATGTTGCTATTGAAACTAATGCAGCTGACAAAAACGAGCTTGTAAAGTTTGCTGTTAAGAAAATCGACCAGGCTGCTGCT
>JAZNLY010000071.1:0-3397 GCA_045579305.1 Candidatus Fimenecus sp.
CCATCACGTACTGAAATCCGTAACAAGGATGGTATCATTCTTCATATGAAAATGGAAGATGCTCCCGAAGATTCATATGTAGTATGGTCATCAAACAACAGGAACTTTGACACAGATGATTTAGGCGATGGCAAGTTAGAAATCATTGCAAAGAATAAGGGATGGACTACATTCACAGCAACTCTTTACGATGCAGATGGTAAAATTATCGGTAAGGATACTGTTGAAATGTATTCAAAATCAGGTCTGTTTGATAAAATTGGTGGTTTCTTCCGCAGCCTGTTTGGTACAACAAAAATTTATGATAAGTAAATAAAATCAGCAGAGAAGATTTTTTGTCTTCTCTGCTTTTTTATATTGTTTGTTCAATTTCCCTTTTCTGCCGTTTTGTGCGCTTTACGAAGTGTTTCGGCAAGTGGGATAATCAAAAATCCTAGGGCAAAATTGCCGATACAATGAATAATATCAAAATAAAAACCTGCTGCAATCCATGTGAGCATTCCTTTAAAATCAAGTCCGAACATCAGAGCTTGTGCCGGGGCATAGAGCATTCCATAGCAAAGTCCGTGTAATGCACAGACTACAGAATAAACGGGAATCGCCACTTTTTTGCTCATATTTTTCGGTAAAAGCATTGTAATTGCCCAAAGTATTGTCCAGATATAAAGATATGGAATCCACCACATATTGAATCCATTGAAAAGTCCTATTAAAAGCACAAAAACACATATTGGAATAAGCGCTTTTTTGCGATATACAATGGTGTATACAATAGTAAGCATTCCAAGGAAATGGACATTGGGCAGTGCATCCGTCAGGTATTTTGATACGAACATTATAACGCCTAACAAAGCAAAAACAGTCAGTTCAACAAGTTTTTTCTTTTTCATGATGCTTTTTCAGCCTTAAAACAATAAACTTTTCCATCTTCGATGGATGTTGTATCAACACCGGACATAGCATATTCCCCATCGATGTAAAATGCCCAGTATGCACCATCTTCGTTATAGTCATATTTCTGACCATTTACTGTGTTAACCATAAGACCATACTGACCTTTTTCACCAGAAATAAGATTCTGGTTGACAAGTGCTTCACCGACGGTTTTTTCACTGTCATACTTGACTTCAAATTCTTTCTTTGTACCGTCAAGTTCAATCACTTCAAAAGTGAACACTTTTTCCACAGTTTCCTGTTGATTCAATGAGGTTCCCGGTGTTTCTTCATCCTGATTTTGTCCGCAACCTGCAAACATAAGTACCATAGCCGCAACAAGTACCAATGAAAGAACAGAACGGAAATATTTTTTAATAATTTCTTTCATGCTGTTTCTCTCCTTTTGGGATATTATATTTTTCTGTAAAGGCTTTTTCTTATATCAGTAGCCGTGACAAGAAAAATTTCAATACCGGGTATTCCGACTTGCAGAATCTGAGACTTTTCACCTTCTCAAACATATTGTTCAATGGTTTTCTCCTTTTGCGGCAAGGAGCAAAAAATCCTTTTCTGCTTACGGCGACGGACTCGTTCAGGATTTTCACCTGATTCCCCGACATATTGAACCTTTACTTTTGAAATTTTATCATAAAACAGCATCAAAATCAACTTGAATTATGAGCGAAATAATATTAAAATAGAAGCGGAAAGTAGGGGATACTAAAATGAGAAAATATAAAGAGTTGCCAAAAGGTTTTACAATAACAGCACATACCGGTTGTATGAAAACAAAGGAAAACAGCCTTGAGTCATTTAAAATGGGTGCAGAAAATGGTGCTGAAATTGTGGAGTTTGACTTGTACTTCACAGAAGATGGAGCACCTGTCCTTTCTCACAACAAGCCTGTTGGTGGAGAAGTAACACTTGATGAAGCATTTCAGTATCTTTCTGATTTTAAGAACATCAGGGTGAATATTGATGTAAAGACTTGTGATGCATTAGAAAAAGTTTATCCAACGGCGCAAAAATACGGAATGGAAAACAGAATATTCTATACAGGCGTCAAGGATGAATTTGTCGGACCCGTAAGTACAAACAGTCCACAGGTGAAATATTTTCTTAACGTGTCTGTGAACAAGTCAAAAAACAAGGATGAATCATATTTGTTATCACTTGTTGAAAAAGTGAAAAAAGCAGGTGCCATCGGTATTAATTTCAAGCATACAAGTGCATCAAAAAAGCTTGTTGACACTTTCCACGAGAATGAGCTTCTTGTTTCAATCTGGACAGTAAACAGTAAATTCAGAATGCAAAAAATACTCTTGTATTCGCCTGATAACATTACTACGAGAAAACCTGATAAATTAAGTAAAATTGTAAAAAAATTCAAGTAAAAATTTTAATCGAAATTTGTAAAAATTATTGACTTTTTGTGAAATTAAGATTATATTTAACTCATACCAAATAGGAGCAGTCTTAACTGACTGCTCCAACTATATCTATCGGTTGGAAAGGGGCTGCATAATTGAAAAACAAACCAGTTATTATTGACCTCAAAAACATAGGCGTCAGCTTTGACGACCATAAAATTCTCGATAATATCAACCTTTATATCCGTGATGGTGAGTTTATCACATTACTGGGTCCTTCGGGGTGCGGTAAAACGACAACCCTGCGTATAATTGCGGGATTTTTGCAGCAGGATAGTGGAGATGTTATTTTTGGAGGAAAAAATATCAATGGTGTTCCTGCGTATAAACGTCAGGTGAACACCGTTTTTCAGCGTTATGCCCTTTTTCCACATCTGAATGTATATGAAAATATTGCATTCGGTCTTCGTCAGAAGAAGTGGAAGGAAAAGGATATTAAAGAAAAGGTAAGCGAAATGCTTACTCTTGTAAACTTAAAGGGCTTCGGTCCTCGTAAAATCGATTCACTTTCAGGTGGTCAGCAACAGCGTGTGGCTATTGCTCGTGCACTTGCCGTGAATCCTCGGGTTGTGCTCCTTGATGAGCCTTTGGGTGCTCTGGACCTTAAACTTCGTAAGGATATGCAACTTGAACTTAAAAATATTCAGCAGAAGCTTGGTATTACATTTATCTATGTTACTCATGACCAGGAAGAGGCTCTTTCAATGTCAGATACGGTTGTCGTTATGAACGAAGGGGTTATTCAGCAGATTGGTACACCTCTTGATATTTATAATGAGCCAAAGAATGCCTTTGTTGCTGACTTTATCGGTGAAAGTAACATTCTTGACGGTATTATGAAAGAGGACTTTACTGTTGAGTTCCACGGAATTAAATTCCAGTGTGTTGACAAGGGCTTTAAACATAACGAGCCAGTTGACGTTGTTATCCGTCCTGAGGATATTGACGTTGTTGAGCCGGAAAAGGGAATGCTTCAGGGTACTGTAACATCAGTTACATTCAAGGGTGTTCACTATGAAATTATCGTTGAT
>JAZNLY010000072.1:0-3476 GCA_045579305.1 Candidatus Fimenecus sp.
GTAAATTTTTCTGTTTGATAATCATAATGCAAACGAAAGACACCATTACAATCATAGTCGTCAACATGAATTTGAAGTGTTTCAGCCTGCGTTCCGTTACAATACCATTCACTTTCAAAGTTTTCACCCTTAATTGCTGATACCTGAAAACTAAAAATAACATCAAACCATTTTTTCGCAACGTTTGCATCTCTTATATCATTTAATATATCTACATAATTGCATTTTTGATGCCTCAATATAGAAAATACATCTTCTGTGGTCTTGTCTGCATTTTTAATGAAAGATTCATTGTATTTCAAGTCCACCAAAAATGGAACGGTATTTACAAACATACCAACAGTATTTCGCTCTGCAACACCGGTTCTATTCAAGACAGGTGTTCCGATATAAAAGTTTTCTGCATTATATTTTAACTTACTATAAACAATTGAAATTGTAGTTAAAAATACTGAATATGGAGTAAGGCTATGTTCGCTTGCGAAACTTGTTATTCTATCAGCAAAGTCTTTATTTAAAATATATGTTTTTCTCTTTGCTTCCTTTGATATTGCCTCTTTCTCATCAAATAAGACTACATTACCCTTTTCGTCATAAAGGGATGTGAAATACTCAATGTCCTTAGAATATCTTTTACTTTCGAGGTATTTTTTTTCAGACTCAACAAATTCGCTATAACTATATGCTTTAAAATCTTCACCTTGTAAAAACTTGTAGAATTGTGTTGATAAAACAGATGCTGTCCAACCATCGGAGATAATATGATGAAGTTTAAAAAGAAGTCCACAAAAATCTTTTGAACGAAAACCTTTAATCTCGACCAGCTCATTATTGTTAATGTCCAAAGGCACTCTCGCAAAAGCATTTGCATACTCATGTACCTGCTCTTTGTTTTCAAAAGTTAAAACCTCAACTTCTACTGGAGCATATGACTGAACACACTGAGATACTTCACCGTCTTTAACATACAGCTTTGTTCTCAATGTATCATTCTTTTCATATAAAACATTTACAGCTTTTTTAAGTACTTCTGCTTCCTGAGGCTCATTTACAAGCATAATACCACAGGTGTTTCCAATGCTTTCACCTATGATTTTTTCCATATCATATACTTGTATCTGTGCTTTAGTTAACTTCATATCATCACCAGGTTTTACTTTTTTATTGATTCATCTTATCTTCAATGCATTTAATAACATCTGCAACTGTTACAAGAGACTTTACCTCTTTATCAGAAATACTGATATCAAATTCATCTTCAACAGCACATATAAGTGTTATTATGTCCAAGGAGTTGATTTTCAAATCTTTATGTATCAATGTATCCTCATTTATCATTTGTGTATCATCTTCAACAACTTTATAAAATAATTCTCTTATTTTCTCTAGCATAATTATCCCCTTTTCGTTCTTTTGATTTTCTTTGTTGTTGTTTTTTCAAATTCACTATTTCTAAAAATAACATTTGCAATACGCTTGTATGTTGGCAAGCTTCTGTTGAGAGCGAAAATATCATTTTTAATATTTTCCTTTATTTCATCACTTGCATTTTCTGCATAGATTTCAGCTGCGATTTCGTCACCGTTCGCATAAACGATAACTTCATTTATGTTAGAAACACTCTTTATGATTTCTTTTTCCAATTCTTCCGGCGAAACATTTTTACCATTTGAAAGAACAATTAAATTCTTCACTCTACCCGTTATATAAAGAAAACCATCCTTCATTTCACCTATATCACCGGTCTTGAACCAACAATCTTCCATTACTGCCTTGGTTGCTTCTTCGTTTTTATAATAACCTAAGAAAACACCTGTTCCCTTAACCATTATTTCGTTTTCTTCGCTGAGTTTAATCTCAACATTATAAAGTGCATTACCCACACTGGCAGGGTCATAGTGTTCATTTCTCATTGATGAAACACTTGGTGAACATTCACTGATACCGTAACAAGTAACTACCTGAATGCCAAAACTTGTTAAGCCTGCAACACTTTCCTCGTGATTTGGTGCACCACCAGTAACAATAAGTTCAAGCTCACCACCCAAACCGTCAATAATTTGTTTGAAAATCTTTCTTCTGATGTCGATTCCTATTTTTCTTAATCCATCACTGATTGGAATCATTTTCTTTATAAGATTTTCCTTTCCACTTGCTCTGATTGCAGACCAAATATTCTTGTAAAAAACTTCACCCACAAGAGGTACTGTAGGAATATATTTTGGCTTTGCATATTTTACATCTTCAGCCAGTCGTCTTAAACTGCTATTAATAAATATCTTACATCCCACAATCATAGCACTGATTGTTGCAATAAAACCGTAAGTGTGATTTAAAGGCAACATAAGAAGTGCTGTATCTGGAAGTTTAACACTTCTAATAACGCTAATTGCATTTGTACCAATGTTTCTGTGGCTGAGCATAACACCTTTGGGTTCTGCTGTTGTACCAGAAGTGAATACAAGGGTACACATTTTATCTCTGTTAATTTCCACTTTTTGAAACTCTTTTTTTCCGGATGCCAGTAATTCTCTGCCTTTCTCTAAAATCTCATCAAAATTTTTCATATTGATAAGTACAGAGCAATTAGAAAACTCTGCCTCTTCCGTATAATCATCAGAATGAATAAATATCTCCGCATCACTTTGTTCAATAAAGTATTTTATATCTTCTTTGGTACACTCTTTGTCAATTGGTACAATCACATTGCCACTATTAACTGTTGCAAAATAAGTAATTATCCAATTATAACTATTTTCCCCAATTACAGCTATGTGTTTTCCACTATATCCCTCATTGATGAAATATTCACCTAAAGCTGTTATATCGTCCTTAACTTCGTTGTATGTTTTGGATTTTTCAACCTTGTTTTCCAACCAATGAAATGCTATTTTGTTTCCGTATGTTTTTGCACAATATTCAACTGGCTCTTTCAAGTCGTAAAACATAGGTGATTCATAGTACGGATAAATTTTGTTTTTCATAATGTTATCTCCTTAATTTCGTTATACACAATCAGTATACCATACCATTCGCTTTAATTCAATAAAAAAATGCATTAATATAGTATAATAATATTCCCATTTTTGTTCGTCATTTCTCGTCAGAATAAAGAGTTTCATGCTTATTTCTCACATTAAAGATAACTCTTGTTTTTATCAAAATGCTATGTTATAATAATATTGTAGAAATTTGTGCAAAACGGCACTTTATAATAGTGTCTTTTGTTTTTGTAAAGAGGTTTTTAAATGTATCTTACAATGTTAAAAAGCAAAATTCATCGTGCAACTGTAACTCAATCCGAGCTTAATTATGTAGGTAGCATTACAATTGACAAAGCATTGATGGATGCTGCTGGTTTGCTTGAATACGAAAAAGTACAGATAGCCGATATTGATAACGGAAACAGATTTGAAACATACATAATCGCTGGTGAAGAAGGTAGTGGTTGCATTTGTCTTAATGGTGCTGCAGCA
>JAZNLY010000073.1:0-7529 GCA_045579305.1 Candidatus Fimenecus sp.
CCTTCAAAAGAATTTGCACTTTGCTGGTACCATTGTGAGCCTATTCAGATTGCTGCGAGCTTTGGCTCGTTGGGTATAATCGCGTTTGTGTATCAGTTTATTCGCAGAAATATGCTTATGTGGAAAAAGGCAACACTTTTCAATATGACGATTTTCTTGTCATATATAAGCCTTGAAATGATGTCCCTTGTAAACCCCGGAATCCTTTGTCCCTTGCCCTATTTAATGCTTGTAACATTGTTTATGGTGATTGTTGAAAAATGTGATGACGGTGAATTTCAAGAGAAAATCCAAATTAAATAATATAATTTTAAAAGATTTAAAAAAGGCTTGACATTCAAGTCTTTTTTTGATAAAATTCATATTTGCTATGGATAATTTTGTTTAAATCCATATCCTTCCTCTCACGAGAGGTGAGGGGCAAAGTCCACAAGGAGGTGTAAAAGAATGTCAAAATACGAGACAGTTATGGTTTTCTCACTCAAAAAGGGTGAAGAAGCTGCAAAAGAGCTTATGGAAAAATTCAAGGCTCTTATGGAATCAAACGGCACTCTTGAAAGCGTTGATGAATGGGGCAAGAGAAGACTTGCTTACCTTATCAATGACGAGGCTGAAGGTTACTATGTTCTCTTCAACTATGAAGCAGAAGCAGGTTTCCCAGCAGAGCTTGACCGTGTTGCAAAAATCACTGACGGTGTTCTCAGAACATTAATCGTTAAGAAGTAATCGGAGGTAAAGAATTATGTTAAATAGCGTAATCATTATGGGCAGACTCACTGCAGACCCCGAGCTTCGTACAACAACTAACGGGTTATCCGTTACTTCATTCACAGTTGCTGTTGACCGTAACTACAAGACTGGTGACGAAAGACAGACAGACTTTATCAGCGTTGTGGCATGGCGTGGCACAGCAGATTTTGTAACTAGATTTTTCAAAAAGGGACAAATGATTGCTGTTCAGGGTTCACTTCAGGTTCGCAACTATGAAGACAAGAACGGTAACAAGCGCACAGCTTATGACGTTATTGCTGATAACGTATCTTTCTGTGGCAGCAAGAGTGAAGGTAACAGCTTCGGAGCACCAAGACAGGATTCAGCACCTGCTGTTTCTTACCAGAGTGCAGATGCAGGCAGTTTCTCAGTTTTACCCGATGACAACCAAGGATTCCCATTCGGCGCAGATGATGACGAGGGACTCCCATTCTAAGAAGTAATAGGAGGAAACTATAATGGCATACGATAAGAATGCAAGACCTAACAGAAAAGGTCGTAAAAAAGTTTGTGCATTTTGTGTAGAAAAAATCGAAAAGATTGACTATAAAGATACAGCAAAGCTTCGTCGTTACACATCAGACAGAGCGAAGATTCTTCCTCGCCGTGTAACAGGTACTTGTGCATATCACCAGAGAGAGCTTACAACAGCTATCAAAAGAGCTCGTCAGATTGCTCTCATGCCTTACACAAACGACTAATAAAAAAATTAAGCCACTCTAAAGAGTGGCTTTTTTGTTTTTGTATTTTAATTTTTATGAGCATTACAGGTTGAGCAATCTCCTGTGCAACCACCAAACTGGGCTTTGCCCTCGTCAGTATCACGATAATACTGTGTGTGAGTTTCTCTGTGCTTTGTGTTGTTCCAGATTTCCTCAGCAACCGGAGCCCAATCCTTTGCATATTCGTCACATTTACTACAAAGCTCGTCGGCAGTCTCCTGACGTTGCAAGTCAGATGACTTTGCACCTGTCTGTTTGATAATTTCACGAAGTTTTTCAGGATTTTCAAGCATAGGACAAGGACGAAGATGATTGTCATTAAATGGCTGGTTTTTATAGTATGTCATAAACAGAGGACGCTGTAATGCCTCCAAAAGTGTGTGAGTACGGATGTTTGAGTCAGAGAAGTGAATGAAAACACAAGGCTCAATATCACCTGCAGAGTTGATGTGAAAATAATTTCGCCCACCTGCGATACAACCGCCAACATATTCACCGTCATTCTGGAAGTCCATAATGAAAATTGGCCTGCCTGATTTTCCGTTACGCATTTTTTTGTTCCAGAAATAAAGTTCTTTTCTCTGCTCAGGAGTAGGAATAAGTTCTTTATCTGCACCATGACCGACAGGCATATAGTTGAAGTTGAGCATATATTTTGCACCTTTACCGATAACAAAATCAATAAACTCGTCACTTGTAACAGTAGGGAGATTTTTTCTTGTGTAGCATACAGAAACGCCAAAAAGACACTTGTTCTTTTTAAGTAAATCCATAGCCTTGAGTGTTGTCTGGTATGCACCTTCACCACGACGCCAGTCATTTGACTCCTGGTCACCCTCGAGGCTTAATGCAAGAGAGATATTTCCAAGACGATTCATCTCGTCACAGAAAGCCTGGTCAACAAGAGTGGCGTTTGTAAAAATAAGGAAAATGCAATCCTTATTATTTTCACAAATCTGAAGCACTTCCTTTTTCTTGATTAAAGGTTCGCCACCTGTGAGCCAGTAGAAGTGACATCCTAATTCTTTACCCTGAGATACAATGCTTTGCATTTCTTCGAGAGAAAGATTCTGTTTGTGACCATATTCAGCAGCCCAACAGCCCTTACAGTTAAGGTTACATGCACTTGTAGGGTCAAAAAGAATATTGAATGGAATATTGCACTTGTACTTTTCACGATTTTCACGGACAGCCTTTGTGCCATAAAGACCTGCGTCAATACCAAATGAAAGAAGCATCTGCTTTACAACATTTCTGTCAACATCGTTAATGATGCTCATGGCAAACTGAGTCCATACATTGTCTTTATCACGAGCAACTTCCTGAAACTTTTTGAAATTCTCAGGAGGGAAAATCTTGTTGAAGATTGGCTCAATTTTCTCTGACAGTTTTACAATATTAGCTTGTGGGTCTTTGTCAACATATCTGAGCAAACGGTCAAGGGCGATACCTAAACCGGCCTTCTGCATCTTGTAAACTAACTTCATAATGCTTCCTTTCATTAAATTCTATCAAAATTCGATACTCATTTTATTTTATTGCAAAATGACGATAAAGTCAATGGTTTGAAACTCTTTTATTTAAATTATTTTGCCTATGTTTATTTTGCTCTGAAAACGGGCAGAATAAACAGAAAACCTAATAAAATAGTGTCCAAAACAAAGAAAATAGTAGCAAAAATCGGTAAAATATGGTATACTTAAATTTAATACTGAACAAAGGTGATGTAAAGATGAACAATTCTTACATTGAAATTGCAAAAGGAATAAAACTTCTTTGTGTAAATAACAATAAATTCAAGACAAATTGTGTAATGGTAGATTTTTATCTCCCTATCAGCGGATATCTTGCTGCTCAGAATGTGCTGACTTCCCTTATGGGACACACATCTTATAAATATAACACTTTCAAGGCATTTAACAGCAAGGTGGAAAGCCTTTATGGTGCAGATTTTGAAACAGCTATTGCCACAATAGGTGAAAAGGTCAGAATCAGATTTTCTGCAGAAGTGCCGGACGACAGATTTTCATTTGACGGCAAATCAATTATAAAGGAAACTGTGGAATTTCTTGTTGATATTATCAGAAATCCTCATTGTGAAAACGGTGAATTTGATAAGGCTGCCACAGAGAGAGAAGTTCGATTTACTCTCGAGAATATTGAAGCAGAAAAGAATGATAAACGCTCTTATGCAGTGTCACGACTTCGTCAGCTTATGTGTCAGGGTGAACCTTATGGAATCGACCGTGAAAAGCTTGAAGAAGATGTAAGGAATCTTGATGGTAAAAAGCTTTATCAGGCATATAAGGATATGCTTGAAACATCTACAATTATTATTACTGCTTGCGGAAATCTTGACAAAGAAATGCTCGGAAATATATTTTCCGATTTTGCAGAATCAATTCCTGAAAGAAATCCTTTGAAACTTGAAACAGTTTTTATAACCAAAGCAGACGAAATCCGATATTTTAAGGATGAAATGGATGTTAATCAGGCAAAGCTTGTAATCGGACTTCGTACAGGTATGAAAAATGAAAATGACAGTTATTTCCCATTCCGGGTTATGACAGATATTTTTGGTGGCGGACCATATTCACGACTTTTTCTTAATGTCCGTGAAAAAATGAGTCTTTGCTATTATTGTGGTGCGAGACTTCTTCGCGAAAAGGGAATAATCTTTATCCAGAGCGGTATTGAAGAAGAAAATTATAAAAAAGCTTTAAATGAAATTCTTAATCAGCTTGATATTATGAAAAAAGGTGAATTTACCAAAGAGGATTTTGATTCCTCTATAAAAGCACTTTCAGATGCGTTTAAAGGTGTTGAGGATTCACCTGTTGCAGTTTGCTCTTTTTATAGCTCACAGGTATTTGACGATGAGCTTATAAATGGTAAAGACTTTGCTGAAAAAATTTCTCAGGTAACACGAGAACAAGTAACAGAATGTGCAAAGAAAGTCAGTGTTGACTCTGTATATTTACTTGCAGGGGAGAGTGATAACAATGAGTAATATTAAAGAAATCAGAAATGAGTTGCTCAAGGATAGTTATTATGAGATTGACCACTCATCAGGTGTTAAAATCTTTGTTTATCCTAAAGAAAACTATTCATCATCCTATGCTATTTTCGGAACTAAATATGGTTCAATTGACACTTGTTTTAAAGTTGAAGGCCAGGAGAATTTTACAGAAGTACCTGAGGGTATCGCCCACTTTTTAGAGCATAAGCTTTTTGAAAGTGAAGAGCTTGATGCCTTTGCAAGATATGCAAAGACAGGTGCATCTGCAAACGCTTATACATCTTTCGACAAGACCTGCTATCTTTTCTCTTGTACGGACAATTTTGAAGAATCTCTTGAAATTCTTTTTGACTTTGTTCAGAATCCGTATTTTACAGAGCAAACTGTACAGAAGGAACAGGGTATTATCGGTCAGGAAATCAGAATGTATGAGGATGAACCCGGTTGGGAATCTCTTTTTGTACTTCTTCGGGCAATGTATCATAATCATCCTGTAAGAATTGATATTGCAGGTACAGTTGATTCAATCAGTCATATAACTGCGGATTTGCTTTATGAATGTTATAATACTTTCTATAATCCTGCAAATATGGCGCTTGCTGTAGCAGGTAATGTAAGTGTAGAACAAGTGCTTAAAGTTGCAGACAAAATGCTCAGACCAAAAGAGTGTAAAGAAATCGAAAGAAAATTTATGGACGAACCCGCAACAGTGGTTGAAAAAACAGCAGTTAAAAACTTAAGTGTTGCTATGCCTATTTTTGCAATTGGGTTTAAGGAAGATATCAAAACACCTTGTCGCACACTCAAGGAATTGCTGGTAAGTAATCTTTTACTTGATATAATTGCGGGTAAAACATCTTCTCTTTATGAAAATCTTTTGAATAAAGGACTTATAAACACAACCTTTGATACGGAGTATTTTGAGGGTTATGGTTATTCTGCGCATCTTTTCACAGGTGAAAGTCACGAGTATGAAAAAGTGAGAAAGCATATCAACGAAGAACTTACAAGAGTTATCCGAGATGGTGTAAATCAAGAAGATTTCGAAAGAATCAAGAAAAAACACTATGGTAATTTCATAATGAATTTCAATGATATTGATTCAATTTCCAATTCTCTTATCGGTGCATATTTCAATGGTGAAGGTCTTTTTGACCAGCTTCAGGTTCTTGAAAGCATCACTATTGAAGATGTGAATGAGCGAATAAGAAGTGCAATAAACATTGAAAACTCATCAATGTCCGTTATCAAACAGAAATAAGGAGGTAATAGTATGAGATTTTTGTCAGATTATTGTCAGGTACATTTTCCGAATCTTGGAATTTCTTTTGATGTTTATGAAAATTTTCTTGAAATTCCATTTGGTGGAGATACTATTACAATAAAATTTTATGGATTGATAATTGCAATCGGCTTTATCCTTGCAGCTCTTTTTGGCGGAAGAAAGGCATATGTATGGAAGCTGAGTCTTGACCATATGGTTGATGTGCTTATTTATGGTATCATTGGTGCAGTTATCGGTGCAAGATTATATTATGTTATTTTCCAGTGGGATTATTACAAAAATGATTTATCTTCCATATTTAAAATATGGGAAGGTGGTCTTGCTATTTATGGCGGTATTATCGGTGGCATTATTGCGGCATATTTTGTCTGCAGAAAGAGAAAAATGCCATTTCTTAAGCTCCTTGATTTGATTGGTATGGCTCTTCCTATCGGTCAGGGTATCGGCCGTTGGGGAAACTTTACAAATCAGGAGGCATTTGGTGTAAATACAACAAGTGCATTTGGTATGACAAGTGACAAAATTGTTGACTACATAAACAGTCATCAACAGGAATTTGCATCCAACGGAATTGAAATGGACCCTAATCTTCCTGTACATCCAACCTTCCTTTATGAATCTGTATGGTGCTTGTTAGGGTTTGTAATTCTCTTTATTGTATGCCAGAAATTCTATAAATTTGACGGACAACTTATTCTCGGTTACGGAATTATTTACGGCCTTGAAAGAACGGTTGTTGAAGGGCTTCGTATAGACAGCCTTTATATCGGCAACACAAATCTTCGTGTGTCACAGCTTGTTTCATTGATACTTGTAATTGTATGCACAATTATTACAGTTTACAAATTCATACAACTCCATAAACAAAAGAAAACACAGGAGGTGCAGGAGAATGTATAAGATTATTGACGGTAAAGAGGTTTCAGCATCTGTAAGAAATGAAATTAAAGCAGAGGTTGAAGGGCTTAAAGCAGAGGGCAAAAAAACAGGCCTTGCAGTTGTAATTGTGGGTAATAATCCTGCTTCACGAGTATATGTAAACAACAAGAAAAAAGGTTGTGAAGAAGTGGGAATGGAGTCGTTTGAATATGCTCTTCCTGAAGAAACCACAACCGAGGAGTTACTCGGATTAGTTGAAAAACTCAATAATGACGATAATGTTGACGGAATTCTTTGTCAGTTGCCGTTACCAAAGCAGATTGATGAGAAAAAGGTACTTAATGCAATCGTACCACACAAGGATGTTGACGCATTCCATCCTGTAAATACAGGCCATATTTTGATTGGTGACCATTCATTTTTACCTTGTACACCGGCAGGAATTATGGAAATGCTCAGATATTATGATATTTCTGTTGAAGGCAAAGAATGTGTAGTAATCGGCAGAAGTAATATCGTGGGTAAACCAATGGCAATGTTGCTTTTAGGACAGAATGGTACAGTTACAATCTGTCATTCACGTACAAAAGACCTTGCAGAAGTTACAAAGAGAGCAGACATTCTTGTTGCTGCAGTGGGCATTGCATATTTTGTAAAAGAAGATATGGTAAAAGATGGTGCTGTGGTAATTGATGTTGGTATGAATAGAAACCAGGAAGGTAAACTCTGTGGTGACGTTGACTTTGAGAATGTTAAGGATAAGTGTTCATTCATCACACCTGTACCGGGCGGCGTAGGACCAATGACAATTACAATGCTTTTAAAGAACACATTAACAGCATCCAAAGAACAT
>JAZNLY010000074.1:0-25518 GCA_045579305.1 Candidatus Fimenecus sp.
AACATACTTTAAAATTACACCATTTTTGTTAGTTTCAATGGCTATAGGTCTCGGGCTTGAGCATTTTAATCCTATTCCATCACCGCTAATAAGATTTTTTGTAAATGGCGTAGCTTTTGTTGCGGTTTTCGCATTGATGATGGTAGTATTTGTTATGAACAAATATGAAAAAAATCTTATTTTCGGAACAATTAAAAAGATATTTAAAAAACTTAAATTAGTAAAATAAGCACTTTATATACGTAAAAGGAGATACATATATGTTTAAAGGAAAGACATTAATGATTACCGGTGGTACAGGCTCATTCGGTAACACAGTTCTCAGAAGATTTTTAGAAACAGATATTGGAGAGATTCGTGTATTTTCTCGTGATGAGAAAAAGCAGGACGATATGCGTCACGAGTTTCAGCAGAAATATCCTGATGTAGCAGATAAACTTAAGTTCTATATTGGTGATGTAAGGGATTTACAGTCTGTTAAGAATGCTATGCATGGAGTTGACTATATTTTCCATGCCGCAGCACTCAAGCAGGTTCCATCTTGCGAATTTTTCCCTGTTGAAGCAGTTAAAACCAATGTTCTTGGTACTGATAATGTGCTTACAGCGGCGATTGAAGAGGGTGTTAAGTGTGTAATCTGTCTTTCAACAGACAAGGCTGCATATCCTGTAAATGCTATGGGTACATCAAAAGCAATGATGGAAAAAGTTGTTGTTGCAAAATCAAGAACAGTCAGCCCCGAAAAGACAAAGATTTGTTGTACTCGTTATGGTAATGTTCTTTGCTCACGTGGCTCAGTTGTACCACTTTGGATTGACCAGATTCGTGAAGGTAAACCAATCACTATTACAGAGCCATCAATGACAAGATTTGTAATGAGCCTTGAAGAAGCAGTTGACCTTGTTCTTTTCGCATTTGAGAATGGCGAAAGTGGTGATATTCTTGTTCAGAAAGCACCTGCTTGCACAATTGAAGTTCTTGCAAAAGCAGTAACAGAGCTTTTCGCACCTGAAACTGATATTAAAGTTATTGGTATCCGTCATGGTGAAAAAATGTATGAAACACTTCTCACAAACGAAGAATGTGCAAATGCTATGGATATGGGTGATTTTTATCGTGTGCCGGCTGATAAGCGTGGACTTAACTATGATAAATATTTCAAAGATGGTGACAAAAAAAGAACCACACTTCGTGAATTTGACTCAAATAACACTAAACTTATGACTGTTGAAGAAGTTAAGGAAAAACTTCTTAGTCTTTCATATATTCAGAACGAACTTGCAAATTGGAATAAATAATTGAGGAAATGTTATGAAAATTCTTATAACAGGTGCAAAGGGGTTTGTTGGTAAAAATCTTGTAGCAACACTAAACACAATCAAAGAGGGTAAGAATAAAACAATCGATTTATCCACAGACCTTGAAATATGCGAATTTGATGTTGATACAGATAAATCATTGTTGGATGAATACTGTAATGGTTGTGATTTCGTTGTAAACCTTGCTGGCGTCAACAGACCACAGAATACTGAAGAGTTTATGGAAGGTAATTTCGGTTTTGCCTCGGAATTGCTTGATACCCTTAAAAAACATAATAATACTTGTCCTGTTTTACTTTCATCTTCAACTCAGGCATCCTTGGATAACCCTTATGGTCAAAGCAAAAAAGCAGGGGAGGACCTTTTCTTTAAATATTCCGAAGAAACCGGTGCAAAGGTGCTTGTGTATCGCTTTCCTAATGTTTTCGGCAAATGGTGCAGACCAAATTATAATAGTGCTGTGGCAACATTCTGCAATAATATTGCAAATGATTTGCCAATCCAGGTGAATGACAGAAATCATCCAATGACTTTGGTTTATATTGACGATGTTGTTGATGAGATTATCAATGCTATATGTGGCAACGAAACAAAGGACGAAAAATTCTGTAAAGTACCTGTTGAACATAAAATTACACTTGGTGAAATTGTGGATTTAATCTATTCATTCAAGGAAAGTCGTGAAAATAAACAAGTTCCCGATATGACCGAGGGTAGTTTTTCGAAGAAACTTTACAGTACATATCTTTCATATCTTCCAAAGGATAGGTTTTCATATCCGCTGAAAATGAATGTTGATGACAGAGGGTCTTTTACAGAGATTTTAAGAACTGTGAACAATGGTCAGTTTTCGGTAAATATTTCAAAACCGGGAATCACAAAAGGTCAGCATTGGCATCATACTAAAAATGAAAAATTCCTTGTTGTATCAGGAAAGGGAGTAATCCGTTTTCGTAAAATCGACAGTGATGAAGTGATTGAATATTTCGTTTCAGGTGATAAGTTAGAAGTTGTTGATATTCCGACAGGTTACACTCATAATATTGAAAATCTTGGTGATACCGATATGGTGACATTTATGTGGTGTAATGAATGTTTCAATCCTGAAAAACCCGATACATACTTTTTGGAGGTCTAAATTATGAAATTAGATTATTCGGACATCAGATTCAAAGATAATGGTAAGTTAAAGCTTTTGATTATCGTGGGTACTCGCCCTGAAATCATTCGTCTTGCTGCTGTTATAAATAAGTGCCGTGAGTATTTTGACTGTATTTTAGCTCATACAGGACAGAATTATGACTACAACTTAAATGGCGTTTTCTTCAAGGATTTGAAGCTTTCCGACCCTGAAGTTTATATGGATGCAGTAGGTGACGACCTCGGTGCTACAATTGGAAATATCATCAATTGTTCATATAAGCTTATGTCAGAAATAAAACCTGATGCATTACTTGTTTTAGGCGATACCAATTCCTGCCTTTCAGCAATTCCGGCAAAAAGACTTCATATTCCAATTTTCCATATGGAAGCAGGTAATCGTTGTAAGGATGAGTGTTTGCCTGAAGAAACAAACAGAAGAATTGTTGACATTATTTCAGATGTTAACCTTGCTTATTCTGAACATGCAAGAAAGTATCTTCACGAATGTGGTCTTCCAAAGGAAAGAGTGTATGTGACCGGCTCACCAATGGCAGAAGTGCTCCGTAACAACCTTGAAGAAATCGAAAATTCTGACATCCATACAAAATTGGGCCTTGAAAAAGGCAGATACATTCTTCTTTCTGCTCACAGAGAAGAAAATATTGATACAGAAAAGAATTTCCTTTCACTTTTCAATGCAATCAATAAAATGGCAGAAAAATATGATATGCCAATTCTTTATTCATGTCACCCAAGAAGCAAAAAAAGACTTGAACAGAGTGAATTTAAGCTTGACAGCCGTGTTATTCAGCACGAGCCACTTGGTTTCCATGATTACAATTGCTTACAGATGAATGCTTTTGCAGTTGTTTCCGACAGTGGCACATTACCTGAAGAAAGCTCGTTCTTTACATCCATCGGAAAGAGTTTCCCTGCAGTTTGTATACGTACATCGACAGAACGTCCTGAAGCGCTTGATAAGGCTTGTTTTGTACTTGCAGGTATCAGTGAAAAGTCACTTCTTCAGGCTGTGGATACAGCTGTTGATATGAATAAGAATGGAGATTTAGGTATTCCTGTACCTGATTATGTTGACGAAATCGTTTCAAATAAAGTAGTTAAATTGATTCAGTCATATACAGGTGTGGTTGATAAAATGGTCTGGAGAAAAACAGAAGATTAAAGTAAAAGACTCTCTGATACTGTTCAGAGAGTCTTTTTTCATTTCATTATTTTAAGTTTAACCAGTATTTTTTTCAGAAGATATTTCATTTTTCGTGGAGGGTTAAGAAACCAATTCCTAACGGGAAGAACAAAAATCCAGAAACTGCTGTACATTCTGTAAAAAATGTTTTCTACTGAAAAAGTTTTTCCTCTTCGTGTGATAGATTTTACAACGGCAATGATATTATGGTCTTTTATGCCTTTTTCTTTGTACCATTGATTGTCACCACAAAGAATATAACCATCTTCATCAGTACCTATAATGCGATGAAGAACAAACTGACCATTATCACGACGATAAAAAATAATATCACCTTTTTTAGGTTTGTCACATTTAACAAGTTCAACACTGTCTCTATCAAAGATAAGTAATGGTCGCATACTTGTGCCGGTTATTGGTAACAGAACTGAGCCGTTTTTATCTATTTTTTCTTTTATTGTGGGATAAATCTCAATAAGCTTTATTTTTTTCTTTTCCTGTTTTTCCATTAAAATACCTCGAAAAATAAACTGTAAATATTATATCAAAAGATATTTAAAAGTCAATCAGCAGACTTTTTCCTTAATGAGTTCCATGCATTGAAAATGGCAGCAGAAACAATAATACCATAACCCAGGAAACTGAATTTATCAGGTGAGTCACCAAATACAATAAGACTTATAAATGTTGTAAAAATAATCTGTGAGTAATCGTAAATGGAAATTTCTTTTGCAGGTGCTTTGGAATAAGCTGTAGTAATGAAAACCTGACCCAGTCCGGCTGAAAGACCTGCAAGGATAAGATAGAGCCATTGTAAGGGTGACATAGGTGTAAAATCAAATATCAGCCATGGCAAAGTCACAAGGCACGAGAAAAGTGAAAAGTAAAAAATAATCAGAGTCGGCTTGAATCCGTTTACAGTAAGCTTTCTGACATAAGTATAGGCAAGGCCTGCCATAAGACCACCTGAAAATCCCAATATTCCGGGAAGACCATCAAAGGAAAATGATGGTTTCATTACAAATAATGCTCCTGCAAAAGCCACACAAATTGCCAGAAATTGTTTCCAGTTCGCCTTTTCCTTCAATACTACAATTGAAAAAAGTACAGCAAAAAAAGGTGAGAGCTTGTTTAACATTGATGCATCTGCAAGGTTTATTTTACTGAGAGCATAGAAGTTGCAAAGTACACCTAAAACACCCGCAGTTGAGCGTATAAGCAAATAAATTGCATTTTTACCTTTCGGAATTTCAAAAATACCTTTTTTCAGAGTAATTACTAATGCGAAAACCATGGCAACAGCATTCCTGAAAAAGGTTTTCTGAATTGTGGGCAAATCTCCCGACAACTTCACAAAAAGACCCATAAGAGCAAAGAAAAAGGCGGAAATGATAATATATATAATTCCTTTAGTTTTGTCATTCTTAATCATTTAAATTCACCTTTAACATTTTACCACAAAAAATTCTCCGTAGCAACTGAAGTGAACCCAAAAGTTTAGACAAAATAAAAAATTAAATTGATAGTGAATGAGTTCGGTATTGATTATTGTAGTAATCTATGTAGTGTTTTAATTCATCTATGAAAGAATTAGTGTGATATTGTGTTCTTGTCCCTTACATACATCCCAATACTTTCGCACTGTTTCTCGATATCCTGAATGGTGTTATCGCATATCCATTATAACACCTATTTTAAATTCTGCACTGTATTTCTGTTGTTGTGTTCCTTTCTTTGCCATAATAAATGCACCCCAAAAGTATCTAACTTCTGGGGTGCATATCATATATTGTGATTAAAAAATGTTATTTATTCATCAGCGTTTTCTTGTGAAAATTTTGTACCCATATAAGTGTTTACATTTGTTTTAACAAATTTTTATTTCTCATCACTAATATCAAGATTTTCAACTCTTTCGCGGCGTCTTTCTTCAAGCTCTTGGAGCATCTGTTCCTTGAATTTACCGTCAACATTGAAAAACATAAGAGTTGCACCGTAAAGGAAACGAGCAATTGCAGGGAGTAAGCAGAAAACAGCCCAGAAACCAAGAAGTGTCTTGTAGTTTGATTCAGGAACAATATTGCCGAATTCGTCTTTACGAGCAACATAACCAACTGCTGAAATTACAACACCTGAAAGGAGCTGTGTAATTGAGTTGGCCGCTTTACCAAAGTAGTTCTGAACAGTCTGAACAAGAGCTTCGTTTCTAACACCTGTTTTCCATTCACTGTAGTCGTAAACATCTCCCTGAAGAACAGCACCGGCAACGTTTAAAAGCTGATTTGGAAGACCACAGATTGTAAGGCAAAGTGTCAAAACAGCAAGGTTAATCACAGCGTTATGACCTTCCCAGTCAACAAGGAAACCTTTACCATTGTTACCAAAAATACCGATAACAAATGTACCTGCATAAGCAATACCGGCAAAGATACCGGATGCAACAGCAACTTTTTTAGCACCGAATTTACGTATAAGTTTAGGAGCAAGTGGTACCATAATATAGTTAGGAATACCTGTGAAAAGACCTGCTATAGAACCATGAGCAACGTTCTTTGAGTTGTGCATCCAGTAGAAACTTTCACTTGCAACACCAACTGACTTAAAGCCTGCAAAGAAACCTGAAAGAACAAGAATAAACATTGGTCTGTTCTTGAAAACATTTTTAAATGATTCAATAACTCCAACTTCTTTCATCTGTTCACGAGATGCAAGTGGAACTCTTTCGCGCATTGCAGAGAATCCGAAAAATGCTGTAAATGCAGCAATAACAACGATTACCATTGCAAAGCCTGTATAGATATCCTGCATACCAACAGCATTGTTTGTAGCTTTTGGTAAGAAACCAACAAACATTGAGGCAATAGATGGAAGGAATACACCGAAAAGGTCAGCAAACTTTGATGTGGCAATCAAGTTGTCACGTTCATTGTTGTTAGGTGTAATATTGTAAAGCATAATTGTCCAGGCACCAAAGTATGACATACCAAGGTTATATACAAAGATGCCGACAATAGTCCAAACAATCTTCTGCCATTCATGAACAAGAAAAGATGGTGTTGTAAAGAGCATTACCATAGCAATTGCCCAGAATGGGGTAGGAATTACGAGCCATGGACGAAGACGTCCCCAACGGGTTCTTGTACGGTCAATAATAAGACCTGAAATTGAGTCGTCAACAGCATCGTAAATTGATTCGATGAACATAATAATACCATATGTACTACCTGACATTCCCAGGAAGCTGATAGCAAAGAACTGACGGAACGCATTAACATACTGGCTTAAGTTTTTTTGACCAAATGAAGTAAGAAGATATGCTGCGATTTCCTTGGGACGAAGATATCGTCTGTTAGCAGCAGAGACTTCGTTAACTTCTTGGGCAACAGTTGTGGTTGCATTGTTGTTTTCCACTTTTCAATCACGCCTTTTTAAAGTTAGTCATATATATCCAATATATAAATAAAATATATCATAAAACAAGATAATAATCAACAAGAAAAACAAAAATAATGTAATTATTTAAACTTTAATGAATATGCAACCGCCAATTTATCACATCTTTCATTTTCGGGATGTCCCGCGTGACCTTTAACCCATTCAAATTCATATTCGTGTTGTGATAAAAGATATAAAAGTTTATCCCACAAATCAGGATTAAGCGCAGGCTTTTTGTCTGCCTTTCTCCAATTGTTTGCCTTCCAACTTTCTGCCCATCCTTTTGTAATTCCATTTACAACATAGGATGAATCTGAATAAATTTTCACTTTGCATTTTCTATTAAGTGCTTCAAGACCATTTATTACAGCTAAAAGCTCCATTCTGTTATTTGTGGTTTCATTCTCACCACCTGAAAGCTCTTTTTCCACACCATTACAACGCAGAATTGTACCCCAACCACCTGGTCCGGGATTGCCGGAGCAAGCACCATCTGTAAACATTTCAACATAAGTCAGTTTTTCCATAAATAACCTCGATGAATAAATAAGAGTTTTTTATAACAAACTAATTTTATCACGATTTTTTAATAATCACAATACATATTTTGAAATGGCGTTTTTCTTGACATTGTACTTAAAAGATAGTATTATATAATGACAACTATATTGAGATAGTATGGGTTTTTATACTCATTTTACAATATCTGAATTATCCTTGATGCTGACCTGTATCAGGTACATATAACTAAATTAAATCTTAATAATTTCAAAAGGAGGAAAATATGGCAAAAGACAAAAAAGATAAATCAACACAGCCAACTGAACAAAAGAGAAAAAAGATAAATAAAAACAAGCCTGCTAAAAGTAAAAAAAGCGTTTTGAATAAAAAACATACACAAAAAAATACTTCTTCGAAAAAGCCACAGGATAAGACTCAGAAGAAGGGCAAGAACAAAGCTCCTAAAAAACCTGATGTTAATGTGCGAATTGCATTCCTCGGTGGACTTAATGAAGTAGGAAAGAATATGACACTCTATGAATGTCAGGATGATATGATTCTTGTGGACTGTGGTCTTGCATTCCCTGAACCTGATATGCTTGGTGTTGACCTTGTTATTCCTGATTTCACATATGTTGAACAGAATGTAAATAAGATTAAAGGTATTTTTATCACACATGGTCACGAGGACCATATCGGTGGACTTGCATATCTTCTTCAGAGAGTAAATATTCCTGTTTACGGAACAAGACTCACAATCGGTCTTATAGAAGGAAAACTTAAAGAACATAAGATGCTTGATAAGGTTAAGCTCAATGTTATTCAGCCTAAGGATAAGGTAGCGTTGGGATGCTTTGAGATTGAAGCAATCCACGTAAATCACTCAATCCCTGATGCGTTGGCGCTTGCAATCAGTTCACCAGCTGGTCTTATTTTACAGACAGGTGACTTTAAAATCGATACGACACCGATTGATGGTGAGTTTATTGACCTTGCAAGGATTGCAAAACTTGGTGAAAAAGGTGTGCTTTGTCTTCTTTCTGATTCAACAAATGCTCAAAGACCCGGATACACAGCAAGTGAGCGTACAGTAGGTGAGTCATTTGCTCGTCTTTTCCAGAAAGCAGATGGTAAGCGACTTATTGTTGCAACATTTGCTTCAAATATTCACAGGGTTCAGCAAATTATTGATGTTGCGAAATCAGTAGGAAGAAAAGTTGCTCTTTCAGGAAGAAGCCTCGAAAATGTTGTTGAAACAGCGTCAAGACTTGGCTATCTCAATATACCGGAAGGCATTCTTATAAATATTGATTCGGTTTCAAGATACCCTCACGATAAGCTTGTTATCATTACAACGGGTAGTCAGGGCGAACCGATGTCTGCACTTTACCGAATGGCATTTTCAGAACACAGACGTGTTGAAATTGGTACAGGTGACTATGTTATAATCTCGGCAACGCCGATTCCAGGTAACGAAAAAACTGTTGGCAAGGTTGTTGATGAGCTTTTAAAACGTGGTGCAGAAGTAGTATATGAAAGAATGTATGAAGTTCACGTTTCAGGTCACGCTTGTCAGGAAGAGCTTCGTCTTATAATGAGTCTTGCTAAGCCTAAGTTCTTTATCCCTGTCCACGGTGAACAAAAACACCTGAGAAGTCACGCAGCAATTGCTGAAAGCATGGGAATCGCACCCGGCAACATTTATATTGCAGACAATGGTAAACAGGTTGAGCTTTCAAAAAGAAAGATGTCAGTTGCACCGGATGTTCCTGCTGGTAAAGTTTTTGTTGATGGATATGGTGTTGGTGATGTTGGGAGTGCCGTTATCCGTGAGAGAAAACGACTTGCTGAAGACGGACTTATGATTATCAGTGCCGTTATCGAAAAAGATACAGGTATGCTTGTTTCAGGTCCTGATATTGTGTCACGTGGATTTGTATATGTACGTGATTCAGAACAACTGATAGCAGAGGTAAAACTTGTTGCACAGATTGTGATTGATGAATGTATCCATGAAGGAATTATTGAATGGAATACGATAAGAAACAGAATGAGAGATGATATTTCTCGTCTTCTCTATGATAGAACTAAACGCAGTCCTATGGTACTTCCAATAATAAGTTCAGTATAAAAAGGTGCTTTATTTATGAAAAAGACAGACAGTAACAGAAAAAAGAAAAGAAGTAATTTCAGTCTGTATCCGACAACAATTTTTGCAATTGTTGTTTGTGCTGTGCTGTCTTTAGCTGTTTTCATTTATAATAAATATATAGCTGTTGGCGGAATTGTTGCAATAGTATTTATTCTGATATTCAGTATAACGAAAAATAGACTTGATTTCAAAAAAATTGAAAACTCTGTTCTGGCAATAGATAAAAAAATGTCAGCGGATAGTAATGGGGAGCTCATGAATTTCCCGTTACCTGTTCTGCTATTTGACAGTACGGATAAAATAATATGGTACAATTCATTGTTTCGCAGTGAATTTATTTCTGATTTACGCTATGACAATGTTGGTGTGAAGCAGTTCACATCAGGTCAGGGTGCGGATATTATACGTAATAAGGTTTCCATTGAATGCGAGTATAACGAAAGAAAATACACGGCATTTTCAGGAAAAATGCAATATAAAAATGAAACTGTTTATTCTCTATATTTTATTGAAGATACAGAGCTGAAAAGTTATAAAGATTTATATATAGCATCACGTCCTGTACTGATGTTTATCAGTGTTGATAGTGTCGAAGATATCTTCGCTGATTTCAGAGAAGGTCAACAGACAGAAGTGCTTGGCGATGTGGAAAACATAGTTGAGAAGTGGTTTTCTAATTATAATTGTATTTTCAGAAAAATGGCAAATGGCAGATTTTTAGTTTTGGCTGAAGCACATAATCTTGAAAAAATGAAACAGGATAAGTTTTCTGTTTTATCTACTGTGCGTTCCTATACATACAGAGATAAGGTAATAGGAATAACATTATCAATTGGTGTAGGTGTGGGTAAAGAACTTGTTCAGTGCGAAACTATTGCAAGAAAATCCCTTGATATGGCAATGGGAAGAGGCGGTGACCAGGTTGTTGTGAAAACTCCTGATACCGACTTTGAATTCTTCGGTGGTGTCTCAAAGGGTATTGCGAAGCGTAATAAAGTCCGAACAAGAATGATTGCATCTGCAATTATGGAAACAATCAGAACAAGTGGAAATGTGCTGATTATGGGACACAGATTTGCCGACCTTGATTCACTTGGCTCATCCGTTGGCTTTGCAATGATATGTAAGGCACTTAAAAAGGACGCAAAGATTGTAATGTCTTCAAAGACAACTCTTGCCATGCCACTTGCAAAGCATATGATTTCGAATGGTATGGACCATCTTCTGATAGAGCCCGATGATGTGGATGAATATCTGAACAAGAATACTCTTTTAGTAATTCTTGATACTCATCGAAAGAGCTTCCTTGAATGTCCGGAAGTGTTTGATTCTGTTAATAAGGTTGTTGTTATAGACCACCATAGAAAGACAGTTGACCATATAAATAAAGCAGTTATTTTTTATCACGAGCCAAATGCGTCTTCTGCTTCAGAAATGATAACGGAGCTGATACAATATATCAATATAGATGTTGATGTGCCAAAGGTGTGTGCTGAAGCACTTATGTCGGGTATTACTCTTGATACAAAGAATTTTGTAATGAAGACAGGGGTGCGTACATTTGAAGCGGCTGCATATCTTCGTTCATTGGGCGCAGATACTGTAGCTGTAAAACAGCTTTTCTCCAATAGTATGAAAACCCAACAAGCAAAGAGTGAAGTTGTGAAAAATGCGGCTATGTATAATGATTGCGCAATCGGAGTTGTGGATTTTCAGTCCGATGATGTGCGTATTGTTGCAAGTCAGGCAGCTGATGAACTTCTCAATGTTGACGGTGTTCACGGCTCATTTGTATTATTTGAAACAGAGAATGTGATTAACATTTCTGCACGTTCTTATGGTGAAATAAATGTTCAGCTTGTAATGGAAAATCTGGGTGGTGGAGGTCATCTTACAATGGCTGCTGCTCAGCTTGAGGATGAAACATTTGAAAATGCACTCAATCTTCTGAAACAAGCAATTGATAAAACAAGATAAATGAAAAGAGGTTATAGATATGGATGTAATTTTAAAAGCAGATGTAAAAGGTCTTGGTAAAAAAGGTGAAAAAGTAAAGGCATCTGATGGCTATGCACGTAATTTCCTTTTTCCGAAAGGTTTAGCAGTTGAAGCAAATGCACAGAGTCTTACTGAGCTTCGTAACCGCGAACAGTCAAACCAGCATAAAATTGATGTTGAAGTAGCTGCTGCAAACGAATCAAAAGCAAAGCTTCAGGGTAAGGTTATTAAAATCACTGCAAAAGCAGGTAGTAACGGTAAACTTTTTGGTTCAGTAACATCAAAGGAAGTTGCAGCTGAAATAGCAAAGCAGTATGCAGTTAAGGTTGATAAGAGAAAGATTTCAATGAGTGATATCAAAGCATTTGGTTCATACAAAGTTGAAGTTAAATTATACACAAACATTTCTGCTGAAATGACAGTTATGGTAGGGGAATAAAAATGGAAAGCAATTTAATGGCTTCTGAAAATCTGAATTTGCCATATAGCCTTGACGCTGAACAGGCAGTTCTGGGTGCCATTCTCAAAGAACCCGACTGTCTTCCTATAGTGTCCGATATGCTAAAGATTGACCATTTATATCTGCCTCAGCATAAGGCTATATATACAGCAATTCTCAATATTGATACCATAGGTGGTCGTATTGACCCTCTTGTTGTCCTTGAGGAACTAAAAAAAGAGGGCGTCTATGACGATATCGGCGGTAAAACATATCTTATGAAGATTGCCGATGCTGTACCATCAACAAAAAATGTTGAGTCGTATATTAAAATCATAATAGATAAGTACTATCTTCGTACTCTTATGGTTACAGCAAGAGAAATTCTTGATGCAACGAATAATGGTACAGATTCTCCCGATTCACTTCTTGATTTGGCAGAGCAGAAGATTTATGATATCCGTCGTGGAAAGAACACAACAGGTCCTGCACGAGTAAGTGACATTATTATGTCCGACGTTTTTGAACGCCTTAAAAAACTTGGTAGTGCTGACCCAAAAGAAAAAGAGAGATACATAGGTATTCCTACAGGATTTTCATACCTTGACAAAGTTCTTGGTGGTGGATTCCATCGTTCTGACTTTATTGTTGTAGGTGCTCGTCCTGCTATGGGTAAGACAAGCTTTGCTCTTAATGTGGCAAGAAATATTGCTATGAAAGGCAGAAAAGTTCTTTTCTTCTCATTGGAAATGTCAAAGGAACAGCTTGCACAGCGTATAATTTCAACTGAAGCACGAATTGTAAGTAATAAATTAAGAACCGGTGAAATCAGTGATGCAGACTGGGAAAAATTAGGTCTTGCTTTACAGAATCTTGTGAATTGTGATTTGTATTTTGATGATACAGCAAACATAAATGTGCCTGAAATGAAAGCCCGTGCTCTTCGTATGAAGGATGTTGACTGTATTGTTATCGACTACCTTCAGTTGATGTCAGGTACAAAACGAACAGAGAATCGTGTTGCTGAAGTTTCAGAAATAACACGTTCACTTAAAATGATGGCAAAAGACCTTGATATTCCTGTTGTAACTTGTTCACAGTTATCCCGTGGTGTTGCAAAGAATTCCGGTGACCATCGTCCACAGATGACTGACCTTCGTGAATCAGGTACTATCGAGCAGGATGCCGATATCGTCCTTATGCTTCATCGTGAGGATTACTATAACAATAATCCTGATGAAAAAGAGGATACTGAATCTGCTAATATTGCAGAGGTTATCGTTGGTAAGAACAGACACGGCTCAACCGAAACAGTCAAGGTTGCGTGGAATCCTGAATTTACAATGTTCTCTACTCTTGAAAGGATAAAAAATGACCAGTAAGGTTTTAAAAACAATTTCAGAGCATAAAATGATAACTGATTGCAGTGTTCTTGGTGTCGGTCTCTCAGGAGGTGCTGATTCTGTATGTCTTGCACATATCTTGATTACCAATAAAGATGTGCTGGGAATAAAGACAATTAAAGGAATACATATTCATCATGGTATTCGTGGTGAAGAGGCAGACTGTGATTTAGAATTTTGTCGTAATTTTTGCGAAAAATTCGGAATTGAATTTGTTTCATATTGTGTGAATATTCCTGAAGAAGCCGAAAAAACAGGGGAGAGCATTGAGGCGTGTGCACGACGTGTCCGATATTCGTGTTTTGAGAAATCAGGATGCGATAAAGTAGCAACGGCTCATAATCTTAATGATAATATTGAAACCTTTATTTTCAACCTTTCCCGTGGTGCATCTCTTTCAGGACTATGTGGCATCCCCTATGTAAGGGATATTTATATCAGACCACTTCTTGATTGTACAAGGGATGAAATCGAGAATTACTTAAAAGAAAACAATCTGCAATATGTTATTGACAGTACCAATTTGTGTGATGAATATACAAGAAACAAAATTCGACATAATATAATCCCACAATTGTTTTCACTTAATCCATCGTTTAATAATGTATTTCTTAATTCAATTGATTCCATAAAACTTGCAAATGACTATATCTTGCAATCTGCACGTGATTTTCTTGAAAAATCGATAAGTGAAAATGGATATGATTGTACAGCTTTTGAAAATGTACATATAGCAGTAAAAAATCAGATTATTTCCTTGATTTTAAAGGAACAGAATGTGCCTGATATTACAAGAAAATATATTGATGCTGTTTCACATATTATCAGAGTTGGTGGTAAAGCAAGTCTTGGTGGTAAAGTAACTGCCATTTCAGACCGCAAAATACTATGCTTTTGTGAAATGGAAGATATTGAATATTTTGAAATTGAAATCAAAAATATGACAAATACGATTAAAACGCCTGTTGGCAGAGTTGTTTTAGATTATTTGTTCAAAGATGATTTACAAAATCTTAAAAAATCTGACAAGCAAATGCTTGTTGATTGTGATAAAATTGTTGGTAACCTGTCAGTTCGCAATAAAATTGATGGTGACAGTTATCAGCCCGCAAACAGAGCCAATAAAAAACTGAAGAAGCTTTTCAATGAGGAAAAAATCTCAGTTTTTGAACGTTCAAAAATGCATATTCTGACAGATGAATGTGGAATAGTCTGGACTGAATATTTTGGTGTTGCAGAACGATGTAAAATTAAAAATAATACTGAAAAATGTATCAGAATTTCAGTGGTGGGGGAATAATAAAATGTTAAATGATATCGAAAGAGTACTTTTGTCAGAAGAACAATTACAGGAAATCGTAAAAAAACTCGGTACAAAAATTACAGAAGACTATAAGGGTAAAAAACTTGTTCTTGTCAGTGTGCTTAAAGGCTCTGTAATATTTATGGCAGACCTGATGAGAGAAATCAAAATTCCTTGTTCAATTGATTTTATGGCAGTTTCAAGTTATGGGTCAGGAACAAAAACATCAGGTGTTGTAAAAATTATAAAAGACCTTGATTCGGATGTTGTTGAAGGTGCAGATTTACTTATTGTTGAAGATATTCTTGATAGTGGTGTAACACTTGAATATCTTATGAAAATTCTTTCTGCAAGAAATCCAAACAGCATTAAAATCTGTACTTTACTTGATAAACCTGAAAGAAGAAAGGCAAATATTTTTGCAGATTATGCAGGCGCACAGATTCCCGATGCATTCGTTGTTGGCTACGGTCTGGATTATGATGAAAAATATAGAAACTTACCGTTTATAGGTGCGTTAAAACCTGCAGTATACGAGAAACCACAGGAGTGAAAATAAGATTGAAAAAGTTTAATTGGAAAACATTAATCCCATATATTATCATCCCTGCACTTTGCATAGGTATGATATATATGTATATGGGAAAAATGACTGAAAAAGATTTTAAATACTATGAAGTTGTTGAATACTTCGATAACGGACAGATTACCGAAGTTGATTTGAATATGAACAGTGGCGCAATGACATTCAAGCTTAAGGGTGATGATAAGGTCTATAACTATACGGTGCCGAATGTTAACCTTTTTGTAAATGATGTTCACGAGCAACTCCGAGAATATAACAAAGCAAATCCTGATAAACCCGTTGAATTTGACTACAAAGCAGGTACATCAGGTTCGTGGATTGTAAGTATATTACCATCACTTTTCTTGACTTTGGGCTTGGTAGTGATGATAGTTGTAATGTTCAAAAAGATGAATACTTCTATCACAAGCGAAAACAATCGTGCTATGAATTTCGGTAAAGCACGAGTAAAACGAGCAGATGACGAAACAAAAAAGGTAACATTCAAAGATGTTGCAGGTGCCGATGAGGAAAAAGAAGAATTAACAGAAATTGTTGAATTTTTAAAGAATCCGACTGAATTTTCAAAACTTGGCGCAAGAATTCCCAAGGGTGTACTTCTTGTAGGCCCTCCAGGTACGGGTAAAACACTTCTTGCACGTGCAGTGGCAGGTGAGGCAGACGCACCATTCTTCTCAATTTCAGGTTCTGACTTTGTGGAAATGTACGTTGGTGTGGGTGCATCCCGTGTGCGTGATTTGTTTAAGGAAGCAAAGAAAAATCAACCGTCAATTATTTTTATTGATGAAATCGATGCCGTAGGTCGTCACAGAGGTGCCGGTATGGGTGGCGGTCACGATGAACGTGAACAGACACTTAACCAGTTACTTGTTGAAATGGATGGTTTTGGTGCAAATGAAGGCGTAATTGTTATTGCAGCAACTAACCGTCCTGACATTCTTGACCCTGCGTTGTTGCGACCGGGCAGATTTGACCGTCAGGTTACTGTTGGATATCCGGATGTTAAGGGCAGAGAAGAGATTCTTAAGGTTCACGCGAAAAATAAGCCATTGGGACCTGACGTTAAACTTCATCAGATTGCAGCAACAACAGTTGGCTTTACAGGTGCTGACCTTGAAAATCTTCTTAATGAAGCAGCACTTCTTGCAGCAAAACGCAAGAAAATGGCAATTACAATGAACGAAATAGAAGAAGCAACAATGAAGGTTGTTGTAGGTAGTGAAAAGAAATCACGTAAGATTTCTGAAAAGGATAAGAAAATTACTGCATACCACGAAGCAGGTCACGCAATTTCATCCTATTATCTTGAAAGTCAGGACCCTGTTACTCATATATCAATTGTACCACGTGGCAGAGCAGCAGGCTTCACACTTTATACACCTGAAAAGGATAATGACCATCTTCTTAAATCAAGAATGCTTGATGATATTGTATCACTTCTTGGTGGTCGTGTTGCTGAACAGATTATCTTTAATGATATCTCAACAGGTGCTTCAAATGATATTCAGCGTGCGACTGCAACTGCAAGAGATATGATTACAAAATATGGTATGAGTGAAAAACTTGGACCTATCGCATTCGGTTCAGATAATGACGAGGTTTTCCTTGGTAAAAATTACACTCATACAAGAAACTATTCTGAAACCGTTGCAGCAGCAATTGATGAAGAGGTTGAAAAGATTATCAATAGTGGTTATAAGAGAGCAGAAAAGATTCTCACAGACCATATTGAGCAGCTTCATCTTGTTTCTGAAGCTCTTATTAAGTTTGAAAAAATTGATAAAGAACAGTTTGAGTCACTTATGACAACTGGTGCATTACCACAGGAGAAAGTGGAAGAAACAGTTGAAACTAAAGAAGAAATCAGCACTGAAGAAGCTGTTGGAAATACAGAAACAACAGAAAACAGTGAAAATGATTAAGTTTAAATAGATTAATGGCAACAGAAAGCAAAAACTGTTGCCATTTTTCTTTATAAACTCTTGATTTTTTTTTAACAATATTATAAAATAAAATTTAATATTTTTGCAAAAACAAAAAGCAATTTCGTGGAGTGAAAAGATATGAAACTCAATGGTTCAGAAATATTAACTGAAGTTTTGATAGAGCAGGGAGTTGACACCGTATTCGGTTATCCGGGTGGTGCAGTTCTCAATATTTATGATGCTCTCTATAAATACAGTGATAAGATTAAGCACATTTTATCAGCACACGAGCAGGGTGCATCTCACGCTGCTGACGGTTATGCAAGAGCTACTGGTAAAACTGGTGTTTGTATCGCAACAAGTGGTCCAGGGGCTACTAACCTTGTAACCGGTATTGCAACAGCATATATGGATAGCGTTCCAATGGTTGTAATTACAGGTAACGTTGGTAAAGGTCTTATCGGTCGTGATGCTTTCCAGGAAGTCTACATCACAGGTATCACAATGCCTATTACAAAGCATAACTTTATGGTTCAGGATGTAAACGAACTTGCTGACACAATCCGTGAAGCATTCCGTATTGCAAATACAGGCAGAAAAGGTCCTGTCCTCATTGATGTTACAAAGGATGTTACTGCAGCAGTTACAGAGTTCGAAAATAAACCAAAAGTAGAAATCAAAGACGAAACTGTTGTTGATATGGACGAACTTAAAAAAGTTGCTGACATTATTAATAATGCAAAAAAACCTGTTGTAATGTTTGGTGGCGGTGTAGTTTCATCAAATGCATCTGAATTAGCATTAGAACTCGTTGAAAAGGGTAATATCCCATCTTGTCATACTCTTATGGCAGCAGGTGTTATCGGCTATAATAACCCACTTAATTTAGGTCTTTTAGGTATGCACGGTGGATACGTTACTAATAAAGCAGTTGACGATGCTGATGTGCTTATTGCAGTTGGTACTCGTTTCTCTGACCGTGTTGCTCTTGATACGAACGAATTTGCAAAGAAAGCAACAATTATTCAGATTGATATTGACCTTAGTGAAATCAACAAGAATGTTACCGTTGACCATTATGTAATCGGTGATGTTAAAACTGTTCTTGAAAATCTTTTACCTCTTGTTGAGAAGAAAGAAAGAACAGAGTGGGTTAAGATTCTTGAAGACTATAAAGCAGTTGATTATAAACCTGTTGACGATGATGCACAGATTTTACCTCATCAGTTAATCGGTGCAACCTGCGATATGGCAGGGGAGGATACTGTTGTTGTAACTGACGTTGGTCAGCACCAGATGTGGGCTGCACAATATGTTCACCATGTTAATCCAAGAGGATTCCTTACAAGTGGTGGCTTGGGTACAATGGGTTACGGATATGGTGCTGCAATCGGTGCAAAGGCTGGTCTTGGTGACAGTAAAAAGGTTGTACATATCACAGGTGACGGCTCATTCCATATGAATCTCAATGAAGGTTGTACAGCAGTTAGCTACAATCTTCCTGTTATTACAGTTATTATGAATAATCAGGTGCTTGGTATGGTTCGTCAGTGGCAGACTTGCTTCTATGGCAGACGTTTTTCACAGACTGACCCACATCGAAAGACAAACTTTGTAAAACTTGCAGAAGCTTTTGGTGCAACAGGATATTATGCAGATACAATCGCTGATTTCAAAACAGCTTTTGAAAAAGCACTTAAAGCAGATGGTCCTGTATGGATTGAATGTGCAATCGATAAGGACGAAAGAGTTCTTCCAATGATTCCGGCAGGTAAAACAGTTAACGACATTATGATGGGCGACTGCGCTACTTGTCCGATGGACTGTGAGAACAAGAAAAAATAAAACATAATATTATACGGTAGGGCGGGGTCTTGACCCCGCCGTTTTCATTTAAACAAGTAATTTGAATTGATAGGTCATTGTGAGCGTATGCGACCGCGTAGTGGCAGGCTCCCACGCCTGCGTTATGTCACCCTGAACGAAGTGAAGGGTCTATTTATTGAAATACTCACAGAACAGAAAGAACCCCCTGCAAATGGTCACACACCTGCAAATGCAATTGAAGAAAACCATGTTGCACCTACTTGCACAGGAATTTGGTTCGAATAAAGAATGTGCTTGTGGTGTAGTACATTACTAATCAAACAATACATTCTAACAAAAAAAGAGTGTGGAATTAACTTCCACACTCTTAAATATATATGTAACAAATTAGTTATTGATGAACTTATCTTCTTCGTTATTCCAGCTGTAAAGCTTTCTAACTTCTTCACCAACCTGTTCTGCCGGATGTTCAGCAGCAAGCTTTCTCATAGCCTTGAAGTGAACCTGACGACCTGCTGAAGACATATCAAGCAAGAATTCCTTAGCGAATGAACCGTCCTGAATGTCTGAAAGAATCTGCTTCATAGCTTTCTTTGTTTCGTCTGTGATAACCTTAGGACCTGTGATATAGTCACCGTATTCAGCAGTATTTGAAATTGAATATCTCATACCTGCGAAACCACTCTGGTAAATAAGGTCAACGATAAGCTTCATTTCGTGGATGCATTCAAAGTATGCGTTTCTTGGGTCATAACCAGCTTCACAAAGTGTTTCAAAACCTGCCTGCATAAGAGCGCAAACGCCACCACAAAGAACTGCCTGTTCACCGAAAAGGTCTGTTTCTGTTTCTGTTCTAAAATCTGTTTCAAGAACACCTGCACGAGCGCCACCAATAGCAAGTGCATAAGCAAGAGCCTTGTCAAGAGCTTTACCTGAAGCGTCCTGATGAACAGCAACAAGACAAGGAACACCTTTGCCAGCCTGATATTCTGAACGAACTGTATGACCAGGTCCCTTTGGTGCAATCATAGTAACGTCAACGAATGATGGAGGAGTGATACAACCGAAATGAACGTTGAAACCGTGAGCGAACATAAGCATATCGCCATCTTTAAGGTTTGGTTCAATGTCTTTCTTGTACATATCAGCCTGCAATTCATCATTGATAAGAATCATGATGATGTCAGCTTTCTTTGCCGCCTCTGCAGCTGTGAAAACTTCAAAGCCCTGCTTTTCAGCCTTTGCCCATGATTTACTACCTTCGTAAAGACCGATAATAACGTTGCAACCTGACTCTTTAGCATTAAGAGCGTGAGCGTGACCCTGGCTACCGTAACCGATAACCGCAATAGTCTTGCCATCCAATAAACCTAAATTACAATCTTCCTGATAAAACATTCTCTGTGCCATAGTTTTAATCTCCTATAAAATAAATATTTTGAGTTGTTTGACATCTTGTATGCGTTGTCATACAACATATTATATATGATAATATTAAATTGTCAATACTTTTTTTAAAAATTTAGTCAAAACATATCTGCTCGTTAATAACAGCATGGTGAAGGTGAATGGTGAGAGCACTTTTCATACCAATTGAATCCCTGTTTTTAAGGAATTTCATAATCATAATATGGTCTTCATAAGCTTCTTCGGCAATTGTCTCAAGGTTATAGTTGAGTTCAATAGTCTTTTGAATTGTCTTGGTGAGAATAGGGAGGAAGTGCCCTAAAAACTCATTATGAGATGCCTTGAGAATTGCACCGTGAAAAGCACTTTCAGATTCAATTCTCTTTGCTCCACCCGGGTCATTTTTTAATTCACGTTGACAGATTTCACCAAGACGAAGAATCTCTTCAATTTCTTCATCAGTAGCACGTTTACAAGCAAGCGCTGCTGCCTCAGGCTCGATAATCAAACGTGTTTCGTACAAATCACGTAAAGTAATTTGTTTTTTCATAAAATCATTAACATCGATTTCGTGCGCATACTGGTCGAACTGTTCTGATACGTAAGTACCTTTGCCACGTTTAACAACAAGTACACCTTGTGAAATAAGTGTCTTGATAGCCTCGCGAAGTGTAGCACGGCTTACACCTAATTCCTGTGAAAGCTCATTTTCATTAGGCAATTTTTCACCATAATTATATTTATGCTCTTCAATAATCTTTTTTTTGAGTGTTTCAGCAATTCTCTGTGATAAATTTTCCATAAAACATTCCCCAATCAAGAAATATTGAAATCTACTATACACCAATACTTTGAAAAATGCAAATATAATTCATATACATTTATACATTGTCTTGAATTTTGTTTTGTGCAGATATATAATTAATCTATCTTAGAAAAAATGAGGGTTGTTTTATGAGTAAGAAAAATATGATTAATGCAAAAAGAATACTATCGTTCATTATGGCGATGATGATTGTTGTAAGTATAATTCCGGCAACTTCAATAGTATCAAATGCTTCAAGTGGTTATACACAACTTTCGGAAGATGGATTTTATTTGTATGTTTATAATAATCCGGAGGAAATAGTTGTTCCAGACTCTGTTCAGGAATTGGTATTTTATGATTCAGACGTGTGTGACCCGATTGATTGTGATAATGGTAGAATAGTTTCCATTTCCTTCAATGACTGCAGAATTTTTACGGAAGAGTTAGGTTCGTTTGCAAAATTGGACCTTGTTAAAATGGTTAATTGTTATATGTATGACCTGCAATTTTTGTCAGAGAATAGAGAAATTACATATATCGACCTTGATTCTTGTCATATCAAGTCATTAAATGGCATTCAGGCTTTGTCAGAGCTTGAGTACCTTTATTTAGCAGATGTCGGCATAGAAACAATCGAAGAAATCAAATATAACTATAATCTTGAAGAATTAATTCTTTATAATACTTGTGTTACGGATTTAAGTCCAATTGAAGATATGAAAATTCAGCACCTGGACATTTCTAATACATTGTCAATTCGTGATTTGACACCTGTAATGACACTTGATAAGCTGGAATCTTTTATTTCTATCAATTGTGAAATGGCTTATACACAGGAATTATGTCATTTCCTTGAAGATAATAGAATTTATAATTGTGTTTCAGATGAATGGGAAAATATTCAGAGAGAAGTAAAGGGGATTGCGGATGAACTTTTTACTTATTACATGACCGATGATGAAATTATAGAAGCTACAACAGGTTATATTATTGACAAGATGACCTATGACACCAGAGTTGAGACAGACGAGGATTTGTCTTTGACATACAATTTAAGAGCTTTAGGATATGCTCTGGAAGGAATTGGTGTTTGTCGAAATTATTCTGCTTTGGCAACAGTGCTGTTGCAGGAAGCGGGTATCCTTGTGTACGAGATTAAAAGCAAGGACCATATCTGGAACATAATTAATTTGGATGGCGAATTTTTCTGGCTTGATGTCACATGGCTTGATGATTCTGATGAGGATTTCAGGACATCAGATTGGTACATGAATGACAATTACTTTTTTGTTGCCCATGATGAATTGACTCACCCAAGCTCAATGTACGAAACTGTTAATGTGGGACTGGAGTTGTTCTTTACTATTATAAATCCATCCAGAAAAGCAATTCGTTATAAAGATGGTATTATACTTCATACTAATTTCGAAAATGCAGATGCTGAAGGTATGACAGTGAAATGGGAGTGGGATAACGATAGTTTTATTGTAGAAGAAAATGAAGATGGTACAATTACAGTTATTTCAGACGGCAAAGGTGCTACTATGTTTACAGCACAGTTAATGGATGAAGATGGTAATGTTATTGCATTTGACCAGGTAGAAATCAATTCAAAAGCAGGTCTCTTTGATAGAATTAGTGGTTTCTTCCGTTCAATTTTTGGATTAACCAAAATATACAAATATTAATGATTTTTATTTAATTGAACAAGCAGAACCGTTTTTTCAGTTCTGCTTGTTTTTTGTGCTTTATTGTGATAAAATAAAATTATTATACAAGGAGGCGTATATATATGAAAATGAAAAATAGATACCTTTCTTTAGTGCTTGCAATGGTGATGGTTTTTACAATGTTGCCATTTTCATGTTTTTGGGCAAGTGCAGTTAATGTTCCTACCATTTCTCTTAAATCAGATGGTGAAATAGCTGCGGTAGGAGATATTATCACAGTTATCGTTGAAACAACACCTGATTCAAAAATCGTAAGCTTTGGTGGTAAAATAAATTATAATACCGATTACTTTGCAGTTGTAGATGACAAAGATGCCTACGCAAATGGTGAAGTGGGAGAATTCCCAGATGGAATGATGGGTATGCTTAACATTAAAACTGCAGGAGAGGTAAAATTTGCCATAGCAGGGAGTAACCCTCTTGAAGATAGTATAACCACGGTTTTTTTATTCAAATTCAAGGTTCTTAAGGTTGATGGAACTATCGACATGAATATAAGTGAGTTGTATGTTTCAGATGGAGCATCAGATATTAATCTAACATCTTCGTACAAAAAAGTTATTTACTCACTTACAATTGGTTGTAAACATGCATACACAATAACTGACTCAACGGATGTTTCCTGTACAACGGATGGAACTAAGAAGTTTGTATGTTCAGAATGTGGTTATGAATACACTGAAACAATTACAGCAACAGGTCACAACTACGCATCAATTGTAACATATCCAACTTGTGAAGATAAAGGCTTTACAATATATACTTGTTCAGTTTGTGATGACACATATACAGAGGAAACTCCTGAACTTGGTCATGACTGGGACGGCGGTGTCCTCACAAGACCAGGTGAAGCAGGAAATGGTTATTACACATATACCTGTAAAAGAGACGGTACTCATACAAGAATAGAAGATGCCGGTAGAGCTGATTATACAGAATTTGATACAGCATATAACAAAATTTTAGGTTATATAAATAATCCATATATTACAAATGAAGGTAAAACAGAAATTCTTCAGTTAATTCAGAATTATGCTTCAAGTAATCCAAATATGGATGCAAATGGTAATCTCCGTAAAGATTTGATTGCGAGTGAACAGGAAATTGTTGACGAAGCAACAACTGCTGCAAAAGACATTCTTACACTTATTGAAGGACAGATTACACGTTGCGGAAATGGCAGCCATGATGTCAGAAACTTTGTGCCTCATACAGTCGCTACTTGCACAGAAAACGGTACAAAGAAAGGTACCTGTTTCTACTGTGGTGCAGAAATTATTGAAGAAGACAAAAATGCACCTGCACTTGGCCATAATACAGTTATCGATGAAGCAAAAGCTCCAACATGTACAGAAATTGGTTGGTATGCGTATGAATACTGTACAGAATGCGATTACACAACGTATGTGGAAAGACCTGCAAAAGGACATGTATGTGTGAATGTTAGTGCCAAAGCACCAACTTGTACATCAATCGGTTGGAAAGCTTATGAATATTGTACGGTTTGTGAATATACAACATATAATGAAATTTCTGCAACAGGACATACTCTTTTAACTGTTGAAGCTAAAGCACCGACTTGTACTGAAATTGGTTATGATGCATACGAATATTGTTCAGTGTGTGATTATACAACATACAAAGAAATACCAGCCACAGGTCACAGTTATAAAACAGTAGTCACTGCACCTACGTGTGTAGAGGAAGGTTATACAACATATACATGCAATTGTGGTGATACTTATGTTACTGATAAAATTTCTGCCACAGGTCATACACCGGATGATGCAGTTGTTGAAAATACATCTGATGCAACTTGTGGTACACCTGGTAGCTATGATGAGGTGTTTTATTGTACAGTATGTGACTCTGAAATCAGTCGTGAAACAAAGACAACTGATACTCTTCCACATGCATATAAATCAAAAGTAACAACTGCACCTACATGTACAGAAACAGGTGTTAAGACAATCACGTGTTCAGTTTGTGGTGATGAATATACAGAGGAAGTTTCCGCAACGGGTCATACTCTTGTGAATGTTGATGCAAAAGCACCGACTTGTACTGAAGTTGGTTATGATGCATACGAATATTGTTCAGTATGCGATTATACAACATACAAAGAAATATCAGCTACAGGTCACAGTTATGAAACAGAGGTTACTGCACCAACCTGTACAGAAAAAGGGTATACAAAATATACCTGCTCTTGTAATGATAGCTATGTTGATAATTATGTTGATGCAATAGGTCATAGTTTCAAAGAGGGCGAGTGCACAGAATGTGATGCTGTTGACCCTGATTATTTCACCTTTGAAATAGACACTCCATCAACTAC
>JAZNLY010000075.1:0-22243 GCA_045579305.1 Candidatus Fimenecus sp.
TGCTGGCTCTAATTTAACATTATCTTTATTAATATCTTGAGATGGATATAGCCCATACACAGCAATCCCACATCTAACCATATCCATATTACTCTCTGGTATATCTATAGTTGCTGCACTATTTGACATATGTTTAATAGGTATATCTATACCATTCTCCTTCAAATGCTCTAAAAAAGCATTAAATTTAAATAACTGATTATGTGCTCTAAATTTATTCTTCTCGTCAGCATTTGCAAAATGTGTAAATATACCTTCTATTTCTATATTGCTTAATTTAGCAATCTTTTTTATAACTCTGATATTCTTCTCATCATCACTAAGTCCAATTCTTCCCATTCCTGTATCAATTTTAATATGAACTTTTATCTTTTTACCAATAGAAATCGCAGTATCAGAAAGCCTTTTTGCAGTATCAAGGTCAACTATGGCACAGGTAATATGGTTTTCGATGGCAGTAACAAAATCCTGCTTGAAAATCTGACCAAGAATCAGAATTGGGGACTGTATATCATTCTGACGAAGCTCAATTGCTTCATCAATAGCAGCGACACCAAGATAACTGACACCTGATTCGCACATGGCTTTTGCAACTTCAATAGCACCGTGACCGTATCCGTTGGCTTTTACAATACCCATAACAGAAACCTTGTCACCGAATTTTGTCCGGATTGCATTTATATTCTTTTTTATGTTATCGAGATTTATTTTAGCATAAACTCTTTTTGGTATCATATGTTGATTCCTCTTTATACTGTACTGATTAATTTTATTGATATAGAGATTTTTTTATGATATAATATTGCATAAACCTTATTATAATAGATTTTATTCATAAAAACAAGTTAAAAACGAATTTAAAATACGAGGAATTTATTTTATGAAGAAAAAGCGACTTGCTTTATCAACAACACACTATATAATGATAAGTTTTCTGCTTGTAATACTTGTGGGAAGTATTCTGCTGTCATTACCGATAAGTACTGTTGACGGAAAATCCGTATCTTATACCGATGCACTTTTTACCGCTACAACAGCAACCTGTGTTACAGGACTTGTCACATTACCGACCGTCACCACATGGAGCGTTTTCGGACAGGTTGTAATATTGTGTCTTATCCAGCTTGGCGGATTGGGTGTTATTACGGTGATGTCATGGTTTATGATTGCACTTCACAAAAAAATCGGCATTTCTGACCGATTGCTTTTGCAGGATACCTTTAACCTTAACACACTTTCGGGACTTGTTCGGTTTGTTAAAAAGGTAATAGCAGGAACTTTTATAGTTGAAGGTATCGGTGCACTTATGTATATGACGGTTTTTATACCTCAGTATGGTGCAAAGGGTATATGGATTTCGGTTTTTAATTCCATTTCGGCATTTTGTAATGCAGGAATTGACATTATATCTGAAAATAGTCTGTGCGAATATGCCACAAATCCTGTAATAAATGTTGTAACATCTTTTCTTATTGTGACAGGTGGTATAGGATATGTTGTGTGGTGGGATTTTATCCGCGTTATAAAGCTTTATAAAACACATGGATTAAAATGCTTTAAGTTCATGACACTACACAGTAAAATTGCCATTTTTATGACTGTAATGCTGATTACTTTTGGTGCAGTATTGTTTTTCATTTTTGAATATAACAATCCGCTAACAATGGGTAATCACAATTTGTTTGACAAAATTCAGTTGTCCTTGTTTCAGTCTGTGACCACAAGAACAGCAGGGTTTGCTACAATTCCGCAGGAAAATTTCACGAATGCATCTGCTGTTATTTCGCTACTACTTATGTTTATGGGTGGTTCACCTGTTGGTACAGCAGGCGGTGTCAAGACTGTTACTATTGCTGTTTTGGTTATAACTGCTTATTCAATGGTAAAGGACAAAAATGAGATAACTGTTTTTAATCGTGCAATTTCACAAAAGGCAGTAAAAAAGGCGATTGCAGTTGTGGGAACATCATTTGTGATTATGTTCGTTTCAACAGTTTTACTTTCATTGGTGACGGATGCAGATGTTATTGATATTCTTTATGAAACTGTAAGTGCTACTGCTACGGTGGGATTGACAAGAAATCTTACTTCCTCGCTTAATATATGGGGTAAATTTATTATCATAACGACAATGTATCTTGGTCGAATCGGGCCTATCACTCTGGCGATTGCACTTAACACAAAAAAAGATAAACAGAATATAGTCAAAACTCCTTATGAGGATATTAGTGTGGGTTAATTTTAACCGGAAAGGAATATTATGAAAACAAAAAATTCTTATGCCGTTCTTGGTTTAGGCAGATACGGATATGCAGTTGCAAAAGAGCTTGTTGAAACGGGTGCAGAGGTTCTTGTGGTGGATTCGCGAGAAGATGTAATAAATGATGTAGTGGATGAATTTCCACTTTGCAAATGTGCCGATATTACAGACGAAGATGCAATAGCACAGTTGGGAATATCTAATATTGATGTTGTAATTATTGCGGTTGCAAGCAATCTTGAAACAAGTGTTATGGCTACAACTCTTTGTAAGGATGCAGGGGTAAAAACAGTTATTGTAAAATGTTCCAACGAAAGACATTGTAAGATTTTAAGTAAAATCGGTGCAGATAAAGTGGTTTTACCTGAATACGAATCAGGTGTCCGTCTTGCGAAAAATCTTCTCAGCTCAGGTTTTGTTGATATTCTTGAATTGACAAACAACATTTCACTTGTGGAATTTGATGTGAAGCCTGAATGGGTAGGCAAAACACTTGTTGACCTTAATTTAAGAAAGAAATACTCAATAAATGTGATTGCAATTCAGCAGAATAATGATGTTACGACAGAGATTGACCCTAACAAACCGTTGGAAGCATCAATGAAGCTGATTGTGGTTGCAAACCGTCAAAAACTTGAAAAAATGAGATAAAAAGAAAGAGTTAGCACCCATAAAGGTGTTAACTCTTTTTATATGACTTTAGCTGTTTCTTTTCCAAGTAGTTGGTACAAATAATATCATCATAGGAAGAACTTCAAGTCGTCCTACAAGCATATCAAGAGTCAGAACAATTTTTGAAAGTGATGACATTACCGTGAAATTCTCAACAGGACCGACAAGGGATAGACCCGGTCCTACATTGTTTATACATGTTATAACTGATGAAAATGTTGTTGTGAAATCGTGGTTGTTGATTGAAACAAGTAATATGGAAATTGCTATAACAAGCATATAAACAACGAAATATACACAAGTAGCAGAAGCGGTTTCTTTTTCAAGAACTGCATTGTCAAGGCGGATACATTTTACTCGTCTTGGATTAAGTGCGCGTTTTAACTCTCTTACACAGGCTTTGAAAAGAATAATAATTCTTCCTACCTTTAAGCCACCGCCTGTTGAACCGCCACAAGCACCAATGAACATAAGGGTTATAAGAATAATCTGTGAAAGCATTGGCCAGGAGTTAAAATCAGCTGTGACAAATCCCGTTGTTGTGATAACGGAAACGACCTGAAAACCTGCTTGTCTTAATGCTGTTCCGAATGAATTTACAAGCGGAGCGATATTTAGTGTGATTACACCGATTGCAACTGCAATAATACCAAGATATGTCCACAACTCTTCACTCTTAATAGCTCGTCTGAACTGCTTTATCAAAACAAGGTAAAACAGATTGAAGTTTATACCGAAAAGAAGCATAAAGAGTGTACATACTATTTCAATCGGCACGCTGTTATATGCTGCAATACTTGCGTTTTTGACGGAAAACCCGCCTGTACCTGCAGTTGCAAAGGCTGTTGTAACGCTGTCGAATAACGGCATATCGCAACAAAGCAGAGCGATAATTTCAGCACATGTAAACACAGCATAGATTATATAAAGAATTCGTGCAGTAACTGTTGTTTTGGAAACAAGTTTACCTACACTCGGTCCCGGTACTTCGGCACGCATAATGTGCATTGACTGCATATCCTTTTGCGGAAGAAATGCAAGTACAAACATAAGTATTCCCATACCGCCAATCCAATGAGTAAAGGCACGCCAGAAAAGAAGGCTTTTTGACATTCCTTCAATGTTTTCAAGTATTGTTGCACCTGTTGTGGTAAAGCCGGAAACAACCTCAAACATAGCGTCAATCATTGACGGGATTTCACCTGAAAAGACAAAGGGCAAAGCACCGAAGAACGAAAGCAAAATCCAGGAAAGTGCTACAATTACAAAGCCTTCACGAGCATATATGGTGCGTTTTTCGGGTTTTGGTAGATTAAGTATTGCACCTACTCCCAACAAAAGTCCGATTACTATTAAATAAATATGAAAAAGATTTTCTTTATAGTAGAGTGAAACAAACATTGGGAGAAGGAGGAAAAAAGCCTCAGCCCATAAAAGTCTGCCCACAGTTCTTAAGACCATTTTATAATTCATTTAAATTCGCCTTACTCAAAAATTTCGTTAATACTGGTGATGTGATTACTTTTTGTTACCACAACAACTCTGTCGTTCAATTCGATACAGTCATTACCACCCGGATAAATAACCTTGTGGTTTCGGATGATACAAGCAATAAGCGTATCATTTTTTATACGAAGGTCACAAAGAGGAATCTGGATTTCAGAAAAATCGGATTCAATCTTGAATTCAAGAGCCTCAACACGACCGCCGACTAATTTATAGAGCGTCTGAACACTTGATTCTTCACCGGAATTTTCAAGTGCACGGACATAAGCAATAATTCTGTTAGTTGCAATTGATTTTGATGAAATTGCACTGTCCATACCGATGCTTTCAAGGACTTCATATGAAACACGATTTACTTTTGCAATTGTTTTGCCCACACCAAGAGAAGAAGCATACATTGAAGCAATAATATTTTCCTCATCAATAGTGGTAAGTGCAACAAAAGCATCCTGGTTTTCTATTCCCTGTTCAAGAAGAATTGCTCTGTCAGTACCATCACCATGAATAATGTCTGCAACCGACAATACTTCACAGAGTTTTTCGCATCGTTCAAGGTCGTTTTCAATAATTTTAATATTGTATCCGCCTGTTTCACAAAGTTGATTTGCAAGATAATAACCCATCTTACCACCACCGACAATCATAATGTTCTTTGTACGGTGTTTATAAATCTTAAGCTTCTTTGTAAATTCTACAAGAATATTTCGTGAAGCAGTAACATGGATTCGGTCACCTGATTTAAAAACAAAGTCACCACGTGGGATAATAACTTCATTTTTTCTTTGTACTGCACAGACGAGAATTTTAAGACCAAATTTATTGAAAATATCAGTAAGTGGCATATTGCAGAGTGGATTTCCCTCGTCAATTTTAAGTTCAACAAGGTCGACAAGTCCACGATAGAATGTTTCAATGTTGATGGCGTTTGGGAAACGAAGAACTTTCGCAATTTCATTTGCTGCATCGTATTCAGGGTTGACAACCATACTGAGCCCGAGAGCATCCTTGAAAAACGGAAGCTGGTTGCGATAATCCGGATTACGGACTCTTGCGATTGTGTGACCTGCACCTGCTTTTTTAGCCATAAGGCAACTGAGAATATTAAGTTCGTCAGATGATGTTGCGGCAACAAAAAGGTCACAGGAATCAACACCTGCTTCAAGTTGCACTTCACAGTTGGCACCATTACCGCAGATGCCCATAACATCATAAGAATTTACCATTTGTTCAACAATTTTCTGGTCACGGTCAATAACAACAATGTTATGTCCTTCTATGGAGAGATGTTCAACAAGAGTTGCACCTACTTTTCCGTCACCTACAATTACGATATTCATATAATTCTCCTGATTTTAAATAAATTAAAATATACTAAATAACATTCTATCACAATAAATTAAAATTTACAATACAGAATTGACCTATGCATTTTTTTGTGATAAATTATTTACAGAGGTGATGTTATGTTAAAAATTGTGGCATTGTTTTTAAGCGTTATTACAGCGATTACAAGCTTTTTTTCATCAATTTTCGGAGGTGGTATCGTGATTAAGCCAACAGATGAAAGACTTAAGGATAATGAAAATATTATTGTAGCATCATATAACACGGCTGCCCCATGGGGAAATATTTTACAGGGCACAGGCACAAATAAACGTGCAAAGCTTTTCGGACAGCAAATCAATGATAATATGCCCGATGTGCTTGGCGTTCAGGAAATAAACAGTAATTGGGTTGGTAAAATGGAAGAATTTTTACCTCAATATGCTTATTATGGTGTAAAACGTGGCGGGGACAAGAATGAAGACCAGTCAGAGATGAACGGTATTTTTTATCTCAGAGAAAAGTTTGAGCTTCTTGAGAGTGATACATTCTGGCTCTCTGAAACTCCTGACGTGGAGTCAAAGCATCCTGATGCCGCTTGTTACAGAATTTGCTCGTATGTTGTTCTGAAAAATAAGGTAACAGGGAAGATTTTTGTTCATTTCAACACTCATTTTGACCATGTAAGTGAAATTGCACAGGAATTGGGTGGAAATCTTGTAAGTGAAAGAGCAGAAAAAGTTGTATCAAGATATGGTGAAATTCCTGTTGTTATAACCGGTGACCTTAATCAGTACAGTGATGCACCGGGTTGCGTGGCACTTGAAGAAAATGGATATCTTAATGCAAACACAACAGTGGAAAATGGTGACAATATGCTCACATATAATGGTTGGACAAATCAGACGGAGGGCAGACCTATTGACCATATTTTTATTAATGATTTATTTGCAGTGAGTTCTTATACAGTTGTAACTGAAACAGGAGCTAAAACTAATGTTTCTGACCATTATATGATAATGGCAACTTTAAAAATCAAATAGCCCGGTAATGTTATTGTCAAAGTAAATTCTTGTATTCGGTGAAGTTTTGTGATATAATTATTGTCAACATATCATTTTAAAGGAGATTAGTTATGAAAAAGTTTTCAGCTTTATTGTTAATATTTGCTCTTATGTTCTCTTTTGCAGCATGTAAGGGTGGATTTGGTGGAGAAACCACAACTAAAAGACAGTATTATAAAGAAGAGATTACTAATAAAATAGTTTTTGAAAATCCTAATCTTACTGTACCCGAAAAGCTTTTCAGTGTTGTAAATGTTGAGGATTATGATTTAAAAGCGTCAGACCCAAATACTACTCAGTCATCAGGCGTAACAACTCTCAAAAAGGATTATGAAATCAAAAAGGAAGCTGGAAAGGATATTTCTGATAAAATAACTTCGGGCTCATCTGAGATTATTATTAATAAAACCTTTGTTAAAGACCTTGTTTCACAGGGCTGGCAATATAGTGGCAAAATCAAAGCAGATTCTACTGCTGATGCCGGCAAAGAAATCACTTTGTTTATGAAAAACAGTGAAGGCAAAGTATTGAAGTTTAAGGCGAAAAACAATACTTCAGCTACAGCTGTCGTTGGTGAATGCGTTGTTATTGAGGTTGGCATTGCAAAAAGCATTGAAAGTATTGAATATGCAGAGTTTAAATTAGGTGACAGTGTAAAGACAGATTCAACATATGAAACAGTGGTTAAGAGTCTTGGCTCACCAAAACGAATCAGCGTTATGGAAAAATATCAGGGTAATGAATTGTCATTCTGTAAAGCAACTTTGTATTATGAAACCTCAACATACAAGGCTACAATCAGCTATATTGACGATGGCAAAACTGCGACTGTTGAAAATTTTGAGGTCGGTGTAAAATAATTAAAAATCAAAAAGCTTTAAATGTCATTCCGGTGAAAATCGGGATGGCATTTTTCTTGTCAAATATTATTTTTTTAATTGTTTTTCTGATAAATATATGATATACTTAATTTGTGTATATTCTTTAATAATAGAGGTGTTACTATTATGAAAAAAACTTGGTATAAGGAAATGGTCGTTTACCAGATTTGGCCACGTAGTTTCAAGGACTCTAACGGTGACGGTATCGGTGACCTTGAGGGTATTTATGAAAAACTTGACTACGTAAAGAGCATCGGTGTTGATGCTATCTGGTTCTCACCACTTTTCAAGTCACCTAATGCTGACTATGGTTATGATATTGCTGATTACAGGGACATTAACCCTGAATATGGTGATATGGAAACATTCAAAAAGGTTCTTGCAGGTTGTCACGAACGTGGTATGAAGGTGTTTATGGACCTTGTTGTTAACCATACATCAACTGAACACGAATGGTTCAAGGAAGCATGTAAGAGCGTTGATAACCCATACCACGATTATTATATCTGGAGAAAAGGTAAGGGTAAGAACGGTAAAAAACCACCTAATAACTGGCTTTCAACTTTTGAAGGCGGTGCCTGGGAATATGTGCCATCAGTTGACGAGTATTATCTTCACGTTTTCACAAAAGGCCAGCCTGACCTTAATATGGATAATCCAAAGGTAAGAGAAGAAGTTAAGAATGTTATGAAATTCTGGCTTGATATGGGTGTTGACGGATTCCGTGAAGATGTTATTACATACATTTCAAAAAGAGAAGGACTTCCAAATGCTATTCCGATTCCGGTAGCTGCAGGTATGGAACACTATAACTGTGGTCCTCACCTTTATGAATATCTTAAAGAATTCCATGACGATGTTCTTTCAAAGTATGACTGTTTCACAGTTGGTGAAGGTCCTCTTATCACTCCTGAAAAGGTTCTTCGTTTTGTTAAGGAAGACGAAACTCAGGTTCTTAAAACTATGTTCAGTTTTGACCATCTTGAAGCAGACTGCTTTATGACAGACTGGATTAAAACTCCATTTAATCTCAAAAAGATGAAGAAATGCTATCAGAAATGGTACGATGCTATGAATGGTAAGGCTTGGCATACACTTTATCTTGAAAACCATGACCACCCACGAATTGTTGACCGTTATGGTAGTCTTAAATACAGAATTGAAAGTTCAAAGATGCTTGCAACAATGTGTTATCTTCAGAGAGGTACTCCTTTTATTTATCAGGGTCAGGAAATCGGTATGACAAATATCGAACTTAACTCAATTGATGAATTTAAGGATATGATGACATTCAACAATGAAAAGACCTTTGCAAAATTAGGTATTAAAGGTGAAAAATTCCTTAAGATGGCTAATGCAGGTTCTCGTGAAAACTCAAGAACTCCTGTTCAGTGGGATGACAGTGAATATGCCGGTTTCTCAACAGTTGAGCCTTGGTTTAATCTTAACCCTAACTACACAGAAATCAATGTGGCACAGGCTGAGGCTGACCAGAATTCAATCCTTCACTATTATCGTAAGCTTCTTAAATTCCGTAAGGAACACGAAGTTGTAATCTATGGTGACTTTAAACAGTATTACGAAAACAGTGATAAACTCTTTGTTTATGAAAGAACACTTGACGGTGAAAAAGTTCTTGTTGTCTGCTCATTCTCTGAAAAGTGCGTGAATTTTGAAGCTCCTGCAGGTTATGACCTTTCAAAGGGAGAACTTGTACTTTCAAACTATCGTCTTAACCCTGTGACAAACAACTCTTTCGTAACAAGACCTTACGAAGCTCGTGTATACTATTTCAAATAAGAGGTAAAAACAATGGAAAAAAATAAAGGACAACTTACAAAACGTGTCTGGACAGGAATCCTGCTCTTTATGTTTATGGGTTTGCTTGCCTGGAACGTTGAGAATATGTATTTTAACACATTCTTAAATGACTGTGTTTATAACGATGGCATTTTAGGCGCATCTATAACACTTACTGATGCAGTTAACATAATGGTTACACTTTCTGCTATCACAGCAGTTGTAACAACATTCATTATGGGTACTCTCAGTGAAAAACTCAGAAACCGTAAAGCATTTATTTCGTTCGGTTATATTGCATGGGGTATCGTTACTGCACTTTTCGGATTTATTACCAAAGATAACATTGCGAAAATATTCGGTCTTTCTGACCCCGGTGAAATCATTACTGCAACTGCATGGGTTGTTATCGTAATGGATGTTATTATGACTTTCATGGGTTCAACAAGTAATGACTCGGCTTTTAATGCTTGGGTAACTGACGTTACAACTCCTGAATCACGACCAAAGGTGGAAACAGCATCTACTTTTATGGGATTCCTTGCAATGGCTGTGATTATGGTTGTCGGCTCACTTGCACAGAGTGGAACAATTTCATATAGTGTATTCTTTGTTGGAATGGGCGCATTTGTTGCAATTGTCGGTGTTGCCGGTGTATTCCTTATTGATAATCCTAAAAAGTTTGAAAATGCTGAAAAGAAAAATACAAGCTACTGGGCTGACCTTTTCTATGGCTTCCGTCCAAGCGTAATCAAAAAGAACAGCAGTCTTTACCTGATTCTTTCAGCATTCTGTATTTTTAACTGTGCTTTCCAGGTATTCTTCCCATACCTTATTATCTATTTAGGCTCAGTTGTTCTTCCTGCAAATGCAGATGTAAACTTTATCTCGGCAGGTATTATTATTCCTGCAGTTATTTCAGTTGCATCGATTATTGCCGGTATAGTAATTCTTATGAAAGTAGCAGTGAAGAGTAAGTCTGTTACATTCCTTACAAGCTCAGTGCTTCTTATCGCAGGACTTTTCATTCTGTCAACATCAACTCATATTATGACAATTATTGTTGGTATCGCTCCTGTACTTATCGGCTACCTTGTACTTACAATCCAACTTGGTGCATCAACACGTGACTACACTCCACAAGATAATGTAGGTCTTTTCCAGGGTATCAGAATGGTATTCACAGTGCTTATTCCAATGGTTGTTGGTCCTACACTTGGTAATATTGCAACAAAGAACACTTCAGGTGCTGAGGATGTTCTTCCTACAAAGGCAATTTTCCTTTACGCAGGTATTGTGGCAATCTTCCTTATTATCCCTATGGTTGCACTTATTAAAAATATGAAAAAAGAAAAAGCAGAATAAAAGCAAACATCAAAAGCGCCTGTAAAATGGCGTTTTTGATATTTAAAGCAAATTCACGGAGGTGAAAATATGAGTGATAAAAAAGGAAACCTTTCAACACGCATCTGGGTAGCGATACCTCTTTTTATGCTTATCAGTGCAATTGTCGCGGGCGTTGAAACAATTTTTCTTGGGTTGTTTTTAAATAATACAGTTTTCGAGAATGGTAGTATGGGCGCATCACTCACATTGACGGATACAGTTAATCTTATCACTTCATTGACGGCGGTGGTAGCAGGTGTTACTACTTTTATCATGGGTGCTCTCAGTGATAAAATGAAAAACAGAAAGATATTCATCTCAATCGGTTTCATACTTTGGGGTGCAGTTATGTTGTTGTTCAGTTCGGTAAACACCACAACTGTGTCAAGATTTTTCACCCTTTACGCCATTGATGAGATTATTAATGCTACGGCGATAATCGTTATTATATTCTCACTTGTTCTGGCTTTTTTGCGTTCAACAACATGTGATGCTGCTTTCAATTCATGGGTTACTGATATTTCAACTCCCGAAACATCTGCAACAATTGAAATAATATTCACAGTTATGGGCTTTGTCGCAACGGGTGTTATTACTGTGTTGGTGACGAGTGCTGAAACCAGAGTTTTAGAATATAATTCAGTTTTTGACATTTTTGGTGTGCTTGCAATTATTTTGGGCTTTTCAGGTTTTTTCCTTATCAAGAATCCGACAAAGGAAGAAGAGGAAACAAAAAAATTAAAGAAATTAAGCGGAGCAAAAAGGACAAAAAAGATAAACCAATCAGTTGAAGAAGAAAAATCCAGTTATTGGGCAGACATTTTTTATGGATTCAGACCAAGTGCAGTTAAAGAAAACAGTAATCTTTATCTGATTCTTTCGTGCGGTTGTCTTTTCAATATTGCATATCAGGTGTTTTTCCCATACCTCTTCATTTATTTAGAATCAGTTGTAATTCCTGCAAACAAAGGAGTTAATCTTCTTTCAAAAGAGGTTATTATTCCGGCAATAATTGCAATTATCGCTGTGGCTGTAAGTGTTCTGCTGCTCATGAAGATATATCCAAAGAGCAAGGCAGCGTCATTCATTCCAAGCGTTCTCTGCTTAATCATAGGTCTTTTTATCCTTTCAACAACAAAGAATATTGTTGGTATTATCATAGGTGTTGCTCCAACACTCATTGGTTATATCATTATTATGATTCAGTTTGGTGCAACTGTCCGTGACAATATTCCAAAAGATAAAGTGGGACTTTTTCAGGGTATCAGAATGATATTTCTGGTTTTCATTCCAATGGTTATTGGTCCTACACTTGGTAATATCGCAGCAAAGAATTCAGATGTTACATTTATGCAAAATGGTGCAGCAAAGGTTCTTCCAACAGAGGCAATGTTCCTTTATGCAGCAATCGTTGCAACACTTATCTTCATTCCAATGCTCGCATTCCTTAAAAAGGATAGAAAAAAGACAATTAAAGATAGTAATAAATAAAAAATATCCACCTTACGAAGTTGTAAGGTGGAATTTTTATGCCTATTAATTTTAAAATTATAATCTTGATGCGGCGTCTTTATCCATAAAGATATGAACATCAGGGTGAAGCTGTAAAACAGATGCAGGACAGGATGGTGAAATGTCACCATTTACAAGTCCGTAAATAGCGTCAGATTTGCTTTTACCTGTTGCAATAAGAATTATCTGTTTTGACTTCATGATTGAAACTGTACCCATTGTGAGAGCAAAGTGTGGCATTGGGTTTTCATCAAAATAAATTGAGTTTGCATCAATAGTGCTCTGTGTGAGCTGAACCTTGAATGAACCCTTTGTAAATTTGTTTGATGGTTCATTAAAGCCGATATGACCATTTCTGCCGACACCTAAAAGCTGAATATCAATCTTCTTTTCAAGAATAAGATTGTCATAACGACGGCATTCAGCCTCCGCATCAACAACGTTACCATTAAGAAAATTCACATTGTCCTCGTTTACGTCAATATGGTTGAAAAGATTTTCGTGCATAAATGTGAAATAGCTGTTTTTATCTTCAACAGGAAGGTTACAATATTCGTCAAGGTTGAATGTTGTAATATCCTTAAAGCTAACCTTGCCCTCGTTGAATTTTTTTACTAAATAGTTGTAAGTTGGCACAGGAGAAGCCCCTGTTGCGAAGCCTAAAACAGAGTCAGGTTTCTGGTTAACCTGTTCAATAATCATATTACCAACTGCAACTGCAATCTGTTCTGCATTGTCAAAAATATGTAAATTCATTTATCTGCACCTTCTCTTAAATTTCTTTGAGATTTCATTTTACCATATTTTGAAAATATTGCAATAAAAAAGGAGCAAAAACTTGCTCCTTAATTAATTATTTATTAACTTTTTTGTTTACAAGGATATGCATAGTAAATTCAAGCACATAAACAACAACTACAATAATTGCACCATATGAAATACTTGCTTTAAAAGTTGTTGAAAGAGCAATACAAGCAATTAAAACGATTATATTGAGTGCACTGAAAATCATATTTCTGACAAGTGCCTTGTTGCCTGTTGAAAAGAGCGATGAAATAATCACAGCCAATGAGAAAACAATAATGCACACCATTGTGATGAATGGGAATAAGTAAGACTGATTACCAAAATCAAAACCACCATTGATTATTCCCATAATGACACTTATGAGCGTAACATTTCCACCGTCGTTTGCTATGAACATCGGCAAACACATCCAAAGGAGAGGGGAGAACATCAGGATGAAACGAATGATTTGTGGTGCTCCACCAAAAGCAGATGTTTTTATGTTGTTAAGTAATCTGTCAACTGCTTCCTGTTCTTTCATAGCCTGAATATGGTCGGATTCAAGCCGTTTATCAAGGTCATAGTAAACAAGATTTGTGTTGCATTTAGGACAGTTTTGTTTCATATAAAGTGGAGAAAGCTTTTCGCCACACTTTGGACATTTATTACTCATTTTCTCCACCTCCTGAAACCTGTGCGGAGAGTTTTTCTCTGCGTTCAGCCATTTCTTTACGTACATTATTTAATTTTTCACCTGTAAGGTCATACCAGATATATGGAATAAGTGGAAGAAGACCTAAAACAGCAGGTGCTAAGGTGAACATACCCCAGATATAGAAATCGGTTTGCTCATAGGCTTTAATTGCTTCGCCTGTACCTTCCATAAAGGTAAGACCAATTACAGGAAGCAACCAACCACCAAGAGCACCTGAGATTGAACCTGTAAGCTTGCCGACGAATGTGAGAACAGAGAATGAAACACCTTCATTTCGCTCACCAGTTTTCCATTCCATATAGTCAATTGTGTCACCAATCATTTCAGTTGGAATAACCATGTTAATTGTGTTGAAGAAGCTGAAAAGGAAATTCTGTATCATGAGAAGTGGTACTACCACCCAGAGATTTGTAAAACACTTCATACCAACAACGAATACGATTGCACCAACAACAAGTCGTACAAATCCGTTAAGGAATATAATTTGTCTGTTGTCAAATTTCTTTTTAACCTTTGGAATAAGAAGATATGTAATAAAACCTAAAATTGTACCGGGAAGTGAAATGATAATTGTAAGTGAGTTCATCTGAACAACTTCTGAATAGTAGTATGCCTGGAAGAATCCGCCTATACCACCAATAGCACCCAAGACATTACCAATAACGATTAAAAGCAAAGGCTTGTTTTTGATAAGGGTCTTGAATCCATCAAGAATACTTGGTTCTTTAATGGTTTGCACAACTCTTTCTTTTGTACAAATACCTGCAAGTGAGAAAATAGCCATACCGAATGTGCCGGCAATTATAGCCATAAGCAAGAAAACTTCAGAAAGAGAGAGTGGTATTGTTCCATTGTTACTCAGGTCCATAAGCACTGTGAGAATTGGTGTGGAGATACCACCAAGAAGACCTGAAACGAAACGAGCAGATGAAATAACCCTTGTTCTGTCAGAAGGTGATGGGCTGATTGCAGCGCTCATACCCCAGAAAGGTACGTCACCTAAGGTGTAGAAAAGTTCCCATATAAAATATGAGATAAACATATAAATAACTTTTGCGGTAAGCTCTGCTTTGTCACCAAGGATTTCAGGACCGGCAAAAAGCATAATTGTTGCAAGTCCCAAAGGAATCGGAACAATGAAAAGATATGGACGAAGTTTACCATAACGTGTTCTGGTTCTGTCTATAATTGAGCCCATAAGAGGGTCATTGAATGTATCCCACAAGCCTAAAATGAGCATCATAGTACCAACTATTTCAGATGGCACACCAAAAATTTTCACGAAGAAAAGTGAGAGATAACTACCTGCAATAATGTTGTAGCCAAAGCATTGACCGGCGTTTGCAACACCATAAATCACTGTTTCCTTGACACCCACATAACGGATGTCGCCTTTATTTTCAGCCATAATCAGCGTCTCCTTCCCTTGTTTCTATGTTTTATTGCGCCACCCTTATCATTGAGAAGATATGAGTTTTTACTATTGAGATATGTAAGTTTTTCTTTGAGATTTTCTTTATAGGTAAATTGACGGCCTTCAATTTTATCATAAAGGTCACAGCCTAATTCACAGGTTTCGGTTTCTGTGTCAGCAACAACAGAAAGCACAAGAATATCCTTGTCAACAGGAAAGTTAAGAGTGGTTTCTTCGTTAACATCAACTATAACATGCCAGAAGAATAACTGTTTGCATTGTGCATCGCCATTTTCTGTGTGGGAGTGAGTAAATTCATAACCTAATTTACCGGGTTTTGTGAAAGCAACTTCCTTGAAATCATATAAATCCCAACCTGCATAATATTCAGTGATATCGTTTACCTGATATGCATAGTCATTGATTTTAACAAGCTTGTCACCATTAAGGGATGCCATAAGGATATGTGCTCTCTTTGTATCGGTAGGAAGCATAAGACTCTGACCACCACAGAGCATACCCTTGTTGTTTTCAGGGAGTGTGAATTCGATACCACCGGAGATTACTGACAGAGGCTTGATTTCGGCAGGAATTGTTTTGTTGATAACAGGCAAGTTACCTTTCGGATTTTCATTTGAGGAGAAGGCGTCAATGTTGCCAAGAAGTGGAATGTTAGTCTGAGCATTGTTTTCAGCCTCTGCTATCTTCACTTTAAGTGCAAATGATTTGATTTCATAAGGCTTAAGGTCAAAAACAAGTTTTCCGTCTGTGAGAGGGTAGTCGGCAATATGCTCTTCTGAAGCGAAAATCTCTCTTGCAGATTCGATTTCACAGTCAAGTGCAAAAGTAATATCTTTCTGTGCTTTCTTCTCACCTTCACCAACACGGATAATGATTTCGTCAGAGTTTTCAGCTTTTTTCATAGCTCTGAGAATTGCATTTCCTGAAAGTGAGCCGAATGAATATTCAGTATTTGTACCTTCGTGACTTGAAACAACAAATGATGCCATAGGCATAACAAAGTTTCGAGCCTCGGTCTGTGTGTCGTGTGCTACATTTCCCTTATGTGAGAAAATAGCATAAGAATATCTGTTAAGACCTAACTCCATCATTGACTGCATACTGTCAACCTTGTAGTTTTTATATGGTGTATGCATAAGAGTAAGACGGAGAGTATTGTCGTCAAATTTATCCCAACCATATTTGCATTCACTGATAACAGAAACACCGAATGGTTCATCTTTGTCAGTGATATCTGCCCATTTCTGTGCAGGGACTTCAAAGAGCTTGTCATTCATATTGCCACGCTTGATTGCACCAAGACCAAGGTCATAGGTCGCAACAGGGTTCTTCGCTGTGAATGTGAAAATCTCTTTTGCAAGGTGACGTTTGCTACGCCATTCAGTTTCAGTATAAACTTCAACAACCTTGCCACCACGACTAAGGGCGACAATGGATGTGAATGTACTGTCGCCGAAGGTTTTAATAATTTCAAGAGCGACACGGCAAGGGCCATTTTCAATAACTTTGATTGTCTTGATTTTAGTCTTGTTCTGTGGTTTGCGGTTTAATTCTTCAAAGTTTAATTCCCATGCAGGCCAACTACTGCTTCCGTTGTAATCAAAAATACCTGTAGTAATTGGTTTTTCAAGGATTTCCTTCTTCAATTCTTTATCGAAAATTGAGAAGATATCACCATTACTATTGAATCCTGCTCTGTATTTTTCATTTTCAAGCATCTGAATTGAAGCGAAAAGCTTTGATTTGATTGTTGGTTTCTTGCTTCTTACATCAAAAACTCTGTAACCCATAGCAGGTACAGTAACATTCATAAGAATTGTAGCAATACCATTTTTGACGTTCTTAATCTGTGCTGCATATTCATTTCCATCTGCATCATAAACAGTTACATTCTTTGTGAATGATTTAATCGGAATATTAACGGAAACAACACCGGTACGCTCGTATTCCATAGGGTTGTTAACAACAACTGCAGTGCCTTTTGCAAAAGAAGTATCAAGCTTTGCTGATATGGATTTTACAGCGCCTTCATATTCGTTTGTGAACTGGTTAAGTGACATAGCATAGTCATTCCAGCTTCTTCTGTATGCACGTTGAACAGATGTGCCCGGTAAATCGTCATGGAATTGATGAGCAATAACTCGTTTCCATGCCTTTGTGAGAGTTTCCTGTGGATATGTATAGCCGTTTGTTACCATAGCAGTAACACAAGCACGTTCTGCCATATCTGCAATTTCTTCGTTTCGTCTGTTCCAACGTTTACCGATGGCACGAGAAGTGTATCCACCAACTGCATGGTTTGTCATAACAAGCTCGTTGTTCCAGACAGGCAACTTCTGTTTTGTTTCTTCCGGTAAAGCGTCAATATCACGGAAAATCTGGTCAGCAGGAGCAGATAAAACTTCAATATCGCATGTGTCATTCTTTGCGATTTCATCACAAACAGTCTTAACAGAAGGTTCTTTTGGTGCACCACCTCGGTCACCAACACCATGGAAGATTGCTGTCATTGGTAAATCGTACTGCTCGTTGTCCTTTAACTTGTCTTTTACGAATTTCTTGTCACGGACTTTGAGAAGAACAGTAACATATGAGCCGGGATTTGTGTTGCCATAAACATAATTTCCGTCAACACCATACCATTTACCAAGGTCGAAAGGTATTCCGTAAGCAGAACCCCAGGTGAGCTTCTGTGTTGTGAAACCTTTAAGATTTGCGTGACTCATAATTGACGGCAGGGCATAGCCGAAACCGAAACAGTCAGGAAGGAAAATGTCGCAACTGCGTTTGCCGAAATTTTTGTCGAAATATTCATTACCAATAAGAATATTTCTGAAAAGTGCTTCAGGAGACGGCACATTTACATCACCATTTTCAAAAGCACTACCACACACATTCCATCTGCCTTCTGCAATGTGTTCCTTCATCCTTTCCCACATTTCAGGATAATATTCCTTCATAAGCTCATAGCGATATGAACCCTCAAAATTGAATTTGTATTCAGGATATTTCTCAAAATGCTTGAAATTTTCGGTGAGAGTTCGGCGTATGTATTTGTCAACTGTTGTTTCAAAATCCCAACTCCAGATAGTGTCAAGATGAGCGTTTGAAATCGTATATACCTTCTTCTTTTCCATAATGAAGCCTCCAGCAATCCCTTTATAAGTTGATTATATAGATTAGTGCGAAAAAAATCAACAATTCATTAAAAAAAACTGTTGACAAACAAAAAAATATGATGTATTATCAAACTGTGCTAACTGAAATAGCACAGTTAGTACAGTTGAACAGGAGGTGATACACCGTGAATATTTTTCTTGATTATCATTCCAGAACCCCTATTTATGAACAGATTAAGGAACAAATTGTTCTTGATATCAGCAGGGGAGTGCTGAAAAAAGACGACCAGCTACCGTCTTTAAGACAACTCTCAGCGCAACTGGGCTTAAATATCAACACCGTCAAGCGCGCGTTGTCGGAGTTGGAGGCTCAGGGAGTTATCTATACAATCGCAGGAAAAGGTGTATTCGTAAGCGGTGATACAGAATCTCAGAACATTTACCTTCAGCAGTCTTTAGATGCAGTAAAGGCTTCTTTAGTCAACGCCAAGGCTATGGGCGCTGACCGTGAACAGCTTGAAGGACTTCTTAATGAAATTTTCAAAGGAGTTGAAGAATGAAATGATTGAATTTGTAAATGTTACAAAAAAATTCGGCGATTTCACAGCAGTTGAAGATATATCTTTTAAAGTCGAGCCTTCATCAATCTATGGTCTTATCGGCTACAATGGTGCGGGAAAAACTACACTTTTAAAAACAGCAGCAGGGATTTATAAGGCAGAGAATGGTAAGGTTCTTATGAATGGTCAGAACACATTTGACAATGACAATGTGCGAAAAGACTTGTTCTATATTCCTGATGACCTTTATTTTCCAATGAACTCAAATGTTTATTCGATGGCAAAGTTTTATGCTGACTATCATCCTGCTTTCAGTTTTAAAACATTGGAAAAACTTTTAGAGGTTTATGGCCTTGACGGAAAAAAGAAAATCAGAGGTTTTTCAAAAGGTATGCAACGTCAGACTGAAATTATTTTAGCACTTGCTTCCCGACCTAAATATCTTTTGCTTGACGAAACATTTGACGGACTTGACCCACAGAAAAAAGAGATTACAAAGAAACTTTTTATGGAATATATGGCAGAAACAGAAGCTTCTCTCATTATTTCATCACATAATTTGTCAGAACTTTCTGACCTTTGTGACAATGTGGGACTCATAAACGGTAAAAAACTCACTATGGATTGCTCAGTTTATGACATTTCACAGAACTATAGTAAGTTCAGACTTATTTTTGACCGTCAGATTACTGAAAATGACTTTAAACACATTCAGTACAAATCACTTGAAATTGACGGCAGAGTTGCAATGATTATTTTCGAAAAAAACGCCGACGAACAAAGACACAAGCTTAACGCACTTCTTCCAATGGCTATTGACGAATACAGACTTACAATGGAAGAAGTATTCTTAAACGAAATGGAGGAAAAGAAATATGACATCACAAAAATCTTTGAATAATGTGAACAGAAACGATTTCAGGCGTAGTTTTATAGGCTCGCTTCCATTTCCTGCCATAGCATTCGCAGTACTTTTTACAATGGTTACAATTCCTGTTATTCAGTATGTGACAGCAGAAGAGTTTATAAGAGCAACTGAACATACTGAAATTACAATGTTTTTAGCACCGGGTTCAACCTTCTACTATTCCTTTGATTTATTACCGATTGGTATGGTAATGTGCGGTATGCTGACAGCAATAAAATCTTTCTATTTTATGCTTTCCAAAAAGCAAGTTAATGTGTTTTTAAGTCTTGGTATAAAACGAATTACTATGGTTACAAACCGTCTTGTTTCAGGGATTATATCACTTTTTGTTGCAGTATTTGTACCGATTTTTATGATATACATTATAAATGGTGTTAACTTTGGATTTACAGTATATCTTGCAAAACTGTTCTTGTATTTTGTATCATTGCTTTTTGTCTGTGGGCTTATAGGATATTCAATTGTATCAGCTATGACAATGGTTTCGGGTAACATTTTTGAAGCAGGAATTTCTTCACTTGCTTTGTCAGTAACACCATTCTGTTTATTTGTTACATTTTATTCTCTTTGTAATGGATATCTTAAAGGTTATATCAGAGAGTTTGATACTGATACCTTGTTATTGATATTTACACCTTGGACAATGGCTGTCAATATACAGGAAGAATATCCTAGTATTAGTGTGGATGAAATGTATGTATATTCAGACCGTATTACACCAAAATCAATACTAAAACTTTTAATAAGAGACACAACTGCTGATAACTTCAAGGTACCTGCAGAAATGAATGTTGACTGGGGTTTTGTGTTTCCCATTGTAATGTGGCTTGTAGTTTCATTGGCTTTAATCGGTGTCACATACTACCTTTTCAACAAGAGAAAGGCAGAACACGCAAATTCCCTTGGCAAATTCCCTGTTTCAAGAGCGGTTATTGGCACTTGTGCATTTACGGCAATTACATGGATTGGTTCAGAATGGTTCGCTGGCGACATTAGTCCTTTTGCACTCATGGTTATTCTAGTAATTGTCACATTGATTGCATATTTCCTTATTCAGCTTGTTCTTACAAGAAAACCAAAAACTGTATTTAAATCACTTAGGTGGTACGTAGTTCTTGTTGGCACATTAGTAGTAAGTTTTGTTTTAATCAACACAGGATTCTTTGGTACATACAACAAAATTCCTGACAAAGCAGATGTTAAGAGCGTTACAATAGAAGCGTCAGCGCTTAATGCTTATCCACACTATATTTATCCATGGGATGTGCCTGAAAATTTTGTGGAAAGCTCAACTGATAATAGTAAAGAGGTAGTTCTTGAAATTTTTAAACTTTTTAAAGAAGAAAAATATGAATATGATAAGGAGCCTTTTGTTTCGATAACTCTTGGCATACGTGACAATGAAGGTAAGATAAAATTCCGTAATTTTTATCTTTATTCAGAAGAAACATATATGAAATATGTTCAGCTTGTATACGGCTCTGACTATTTCGATGCAATTCTTAAGAATTATCTTGTTGATGGCGTTGCTGAAAATCCACAAATTAATTCAACAGGATGGCTTAAAACCTACGAGTGGGCATATACCGACAAGGATATGATTTACAAAATTGACGATGGTCTTACTTCTGTTGAAGACGTTGATGGACTTTGTGATGCTCTTTATAAAGACCTTTCAGTAATGGGCGTTAATGAGCTTTTCAAAAACAATAATCAACCTGTGGGTATACTTGTAAAGTATAATCCGGATACTGATTTTGTGGGAACATCGGCTGCTTATGCAGAAAACGTTCACTATCCTTTGAGTGAAGACGGTGAAGTTTATTATACAAGTGATAAGGTATATGAGGAAGTTGACCATGGATACGCATTGATACATAATGATTTTATCCCTGTTTATCCTGAAATGACCAACACCGTTGATTTTCTGAAAGCAAACGGTTATGAAATCACGGAAGAGCCTATGAAAATCAAAGAAGTTTTATATACAGATACATCACTGTCACTTACAAGCGCAAGATTAAAATTTGCAGAAGAAAATAAGAGGGATTACAGAGGCTGGGGAACATATACAGATATGCTTTATGATGTTGACACAGCAGAATTTGATTTGTTACAGTTAAGCTATGGTAAGAATAGTGCAATTTCTTATTTCATTGACGAACCTGCAACAGAATACGATTTGATTAAACGAGTATATAAGGATGCGGGTCATCCGCTTATATCTGTAACAGATACAGAAAAAGCGCAGGTGATTGTTGATAAAACAGTTTCACAATATCTTACAATAAACGAC
>JAZNLY010000076.1:0-8628 GCA_045579305.1 Candidatus Fimenecus sp.
CTAATCAGACGCGAGCCCATCTTTCAGCGATAAAATCTTTGATACATCTAAGATGCCTTAAATGTATATTATGCGGTATTAGCGACCGTTTCCAGCCGTTATTCCCCTCTGAAAGGCAGGTTGCTCACGTGTTACTCACCCGTCCGCCACTAAGAACAAATTTCATTTGACCGAAGTCGCATTCCATAGGTTCTCCGTTCGACTTGCATGTGTTAGGCACGCCGCCAGCGTTCGTCCTGAGCCAGGATCAAACTCTCTAAAAAATTGTATCAAATCGAACCGTAGTTCGTTCTAATCATTTTCTAAAGTGCTTTTTAGCTCTTTACTTCTTTTAACTCAAAACGCTTAGCGTTTCTTAACTCTTTTGTTATCCAAAAGAATTACTGTTTCTTGTATTTCTCCGTCGAGTACTCTGTACCCACAAAGAATCTACAGGGTTCCTTTTTTATCTCGTCGTTGTTTAATTTTCAAGGTTCAGTTTTGTGTCCTACCCGGTTTTCGCGGGTGGAGTTTCATTATAACAAAACTCCGAAAGGTTGTCAACACTTTTTTAAAACTTTTTTAAGTTTTTTTCGTGTCGCTCATTTATCTCTCGCGGACAGCTTTGATATAATATCACAACACAACGGACTTGTCAACAACTTTTTTTAAATTTTTTTAAATTTTTTCAGCTTTATGCATTTTGTGTGTTTTGACATATATCGTTGGTAATTTTTGGTTAGTTTGCATAAATACTTATTTTATTGAAATAATACCTAACAAATACATTATATTCGGAGATTGTTTTATGGACACAAGAAAAGAAAACAGAAGCAAAAAACAGATTTTCTGGCAGATAGTCGCAATAATTGTTTTAAACGCTATGGTCATTACAGCTATTGGCTTTGCATATGAAAACACGCAGACACTCTCAAGCTTAGGCTCACGAGGTCAGGAAGTACGACAAATCCAACGAAAGCTACAGGCTCTTGGTTTTTATTCCGGCTCTGTGGATGGAATATATGGTACTGCAACACAAAAAGCTGTTCGTAATTTTCAAAAGAGCCGTGGAATTTCTGCCGACGGAATTGCCGGACCAAAGACTCTATTATATTTAGGTTTAGGCTCAGGCTCGTCATCATCTACAAACGGATATAGCTCTAACGACATTTATCTGCTTGCCAAAGTGATTGCTGCCGAGGCTCGTGGTGAAAGTTATACCGGCCAGGTTGCAGTGGGCGCAGTTGTGCTTAACCGAGTGCAACACTCCTCTTTTCCTGATTCCATCTCAGGTGTGGTTTATCAGTCAGGAGCGTTTTCTGCAGTAAGGGACAGCAACTGGAATGTAGCACCAAGTGATACGGCAAGGAAAGCAGCAAGGGATGCCATCAATGGTTGGGACCCTACAGGTGGTGCGATATACTATTATAATCCTGCAAAAACAAATAACCAGTGGATTAGAAAACGACCTGTTGTAACAACTATTGGCAGACATGTGTTTTGTAAGTAAAAGTAAAACGGCGGGGTCAAGACCCCGCCTGATATTACATATTTCCAATCGCTCTCGTTACTTGCATAATAAACATCAGTTATTTTGAACCAGGATTGTTTATATCTTCAACAAGTGATGATATAAGTATTCTTATGCCCCAGCCTATAACAACGCCCAACAATGTGCCAAACATAAAAATCAATATGTATCCTACCGATACATCACCGTAATAAGCACTCATAAACGGGACAGAAAATATTGTCGGAATAATCGGAAACGCAAAACTAAACTTTCTTTTAATAAAAAGTCCCATTACTGCGCCGATTACAGGAGAAACAAAAACAGGAAGTAAAATCATAAAGCCATCACCGAATCCGTCTCTCACCTCAAGATACGGCATCTGGAAATAAATATACATTTCTGCTATAACACCGGCTATAAACACCACAATATCTTTAATCAGACTTTTCATGATTTACCTCCTTTTTTATGTGACAAACAATCTGATTATATATTAAAACAACAAGAGCAGGGTTGCAACCCCGCCCTGATATTATAAATTAATAGTATCTGTAAAGTGCAACAACTTTACCGAGAATGATAACCTCATTTGTGATGATTGGCTCATAGGCATCATTTTCCGGTTGAAGACGGAAGTGTCCGTTTTCCTTATAAAATCTTTTGACAGTTGCTTCATCCTCAATCATAGCAACGACGATTTCACCATTTGATGCATAAGGTGTTTTTTCACAGATTACAATATCTCCGTCGAGAATACCAGCCCAGAGCATACTTTCGCCTCGAACCTTGAGTGCGAAAAGTGATTTGTCACGGGAAACTCTGCCATTATAAGCAATATATCCCTCAATCTGTTCAACTGCGAGAATCGGCATACCTGCAGTAACAGTACCTAAAAGCGGAACACTTGTAACATTTTCTGCCTGACCGAGCACACGGATTGAACGCTTAAGCATAGGGTCACGCTCAATATATCCGGCTTCTTCAAGGGCATCAAGGTTTGCCTGAACGGAAGATGTTGAACGAAGTCCCACTGCAGAACCGATTTCACGCACTGATGGCGGCACACCGCATTGTGAACGTTCACACAAAAACTCATAAATTTTCTGTTGTGTATCATTGATAGGGCGCATAAAAACTACTCCTCAATTAAAAATCATAAAATTTGCATACTTTTTCTATATTCTATCACATAATTTCTAAAAAGTAAACATTTGTTCGATATTTTTAGAAAAAATTTTTATTTTATTTTAAAACAATATAATTATTCAAATATTAAAAGAATGTTCATTGTTTTTTAATAATTATAAGTTATTATACAATTGTACTCAACAAGAGTACACATACCCCATCCTCAAACAACCCCTCAGGGCGTTATGCCCGGAAAACGGACGGAACCGCAACCGTCCGTTTTTTCATGTATAAATATTCCACCTTTGTCAAAAATATTGATAGAGGTGATTAAATTGAAACAAAATAAAATTGATGAGAAATTCAAAAAAACTACTTATTCCGTAATTGCACTGGCACTTTGTATTGCCACACTTTTTTCTTTCTGGCTTGCGAACAAAGACAATAATGGTGTTCTGCCTGATGAAACCGATGTTTTTTTACCCACCGAAACCGAAACCAGAGAAGAAATTCAGGTTAATAATCCCGTGACCAATGTACCCGACGACCGACAGACGGAAACCACCACAAAAGCTCCGCCGCTATTGTCTGTTGAGTTTGTTACTCCTTTAAACAACAATGTTACAAAAGGCTTCTCAAGAGATGAGCTTGTAAAAAATGTCACCACAGGTGATTGGCGTATTCACAAGGGAATTGACATAAAAGGCTCCTCAGGAGACAGGATAAATGCAATTTCAGATGGTGTTATCACAGAAGTTTACTATGACGAATTATGGGGTACTGTTGTTACCATTGACCACAACAACGGATTCGTGGCAAAATATTTCGGTTTGCGAAAAAACAGTACTGTAAACCCCGGAGATGAAGTCAAAACCGGACACAAAATTGGCATTTTAGATGAAATTCCAATTGAATCTGCCGACGGATTCCATCTTCACTTAGAATTATACAAGGATGGCAAAGTGATTTCACCATCGGATTATCTTGGAAAAAAAGTTGATATATCCGAATAAATATGGTAAACTTTTCTCGGTGATTGAATGAAAGTTTGCTATTTCAACATTTCGGATGATATACAGATAGAAAAAGATAAGCTACCCGAAAATGTGCTTGAGCATTGTAAAAAAAGAGAAAGCTTTCTGGCTGCACAAGAGCTCATAAAAATGGGTGCAGAAAATCTACATTACAACGAAAAGAAGAAGCCTCTTGCAGATAATTGTTATGTGAGTATTTCCCATAGTGGAGATATGGTGGCTGTGTGCACAAGCGAAAAGCCCATTGGGATTGATATTGAAAAAATCGACCGGACAAGAGATTTGAATAAAATCGCAAATCGGTTTTACCACGGAAAAGAGCTTGAATTTTGGGAAGAAACTCCTACCGCTGAGCTGTTTTTTGAAATATGGACAAAAAAAGAAGCATACAGTAAAATCAGTGGTGAAGGCGTAGGCGAAGTCTTCAAGGGCTTTGATGTTTATGGTTTGAATGATTACATTTTTGAAACTGAAATAATCGGAGAATATGTGTTATCCGTTTGTGAGATGAAATAAAAATTAAGGGACTGACAAGTTGTCGGTCCCTTTTTGTATTTAGTTTTTATTTTAACAATTCCATCAATCTGCTTTCATAAGCCTTTTCTTCATATTCGAGAGTTACACTTTCATAGCTTTCGTCCACAAGTCTTATAAGGTAATCAGCAAACTGTGGATTTAGTGGCAGAATCGGTCCGGTATGGTATGTTGCGAAAAGGTTGTTATCGTGAATGCCCTCGACTGTGCAGTCAGGATTCATACCCGCACCTTTTGTCATACTGAGAAACGGCTTTGGATTTTCACCATAGGAATGGCTCAACAAATTTTTAAATCCGACAATCTTCATACCATTAAACTCACCGACACTGCAATCGTTATAACGAAGTTTTAAAAACTGTTTTGAATGGTATTGATAAAAGCCTAAACATCTTGTTTTTTCACCTTTCGGATTTTCGATATACTCACCAAAAAGCTCAAAAGCATTACCCGTTGCAAGTATTACTCCACCATTGTCTATATGAGTCTTTATTTCGTCACTGTATCTTTTTAATTCACCAAGCTCTGCCAACTGATGTTTTTCCTGACAAGGTCCGATGAGAAGAAAATCCACCTTATTGTTGATAAATGCAGGTTCTTCATAAAGGTAAGTTTCTATTACCTCTGTTTCATATCCTGCCTTGGAGAGTTTCTTTTGGAGATATTCACAGTTTCCTCGGTCGCCATAAAGGTTGTTGTATTCGGGATAAAGAACTTCTATTACCATTTTTGCCATAATTATTTATCCCCTTTCTGTGACATTGCATTTTTAATCTTTTCAACAACACTTGTTGCATAAAGCTCGAAATAAACCACAACACTTCTGCCAACAATACTCTTTTTGCTGACTGCATTTGCCAAATCATCGTAATTTTCAAAAAGAATGAGCTTTGAAGTATCGATACCCTTGATTTCAAGACAGTTTGCAACATCGTAACAACGGCTGCCTCCAACATAAACAGTTTTTACAGTATCGTTATTGAGTGGACCGAAATCAGTATCATAAATCCATGAAATATCCTCGTGACCATGCACTTTATCATTTGAATCCGTAATAAGAAGCACAACGTCTTTTTCTGCATCCGTACTGTTAAGATACTTCAAACTCTGTGAGCATGAAATAGGATTCTGGTTTTTTGAAAGCATTGAAACGATTTCCACACCATTGTAATCCTTTTCCTGGAAACGTCCTGTTTTTGATGATAAGTCTTCAATGCTACGTTCAATTATATCCACATCAATACCGATAAGTCGGCAGACAGCACAAGCACCTGTAATGTTGAACACATTGAAGAAATTACCTTTCTGATATGGAAGCACAAGGCTTTCACCACGGTCACCATTGAAAACGAAAGTGCCATTCTGAAAATCAACATCGCTTGCATAGAATCTGCTTTCAGGCATAGCGAAACCACAATGTGAACACTTTGGTACACCGATATGATTGTAATGGAAAAAATCATAATCCAATTTGTGATTACATTTCGGACAGGCAATAAGGTCACAAACAGTATCAACACAAGTATCCGTACTGCGCTGAGTTTTATTTACCGAATAGAAAACTCTGTTGCAGACGCCTTCACCTAAAAGTCCTGAAATTCCATCGTTACCATTGAGAACCAGTGTTGTTTTTTCGTTTAAGTAGTCATTGATTTTGTCAAAGATGAATCCGCTATGGCCATTTCTCATAATAGAGTCACGGAAAAGGTTAGTACAAAGGATGTAATCAGGTGTGAACTCAGTATAAATATACTGGGATGAACGTTCGTCAACCTCGAGGACTGCCACATCTGCAGTAACTTTACCGCCCAATGTGCATTGGGTAACAAGAGCCGACACAAGTCCCGGAGCCATATTCGAGCCCTTTGAATTATTAACAACTGTTTTGCCACTGTTACGGATAATATGAGTAAGCAGGTTTGACGTACCTGTTTTTCCATTTGTGCCTGTCACACAGATTGTTGTGCGAGGCATAATGAATCGGGCAAGTGCATCGGGACAAATTTTAAGCATTATTATACCCGGCGTATTTGTTCCTCTTTTGAAAATTTTGTCAAGTAAAAAGGCAGAAACCTTACCAACAATTATCGCGATTAAAAATCTAAATTTACCCATTTTTCAAAATCCTTCTTGTATTTTATTTTCTATCCAATATTATAGGATTTGCAGGAATTAAAGTCAATATTAAAAGTGCAAAATGCAAATAACAATCCTGTTAAATTATAATTTGTAGGGATGATTTAATTATCTTGTCTCCCCTGAAAGGGGAGATGTCACGAAGTGACAGAGGGGTTATATAATTCAATAACAAACCCCTCAGTCTCGCTAACGCTCGACAGCTCCCCTTTCAGGGGAGCCGAGAATATAACCATATTAGTTATTATTATAATCGCAACGCAGTTCCATAATTCTGAATTCTGCATTCTGAATTCTGCATTCAATCGATAAACTCCGATTTGTTATATGAATAAATCGGCGGGGTCAAGACCCCGCCCTACCGCTACACCATATTGGTTGTTCTTTAAAATCACATCGCAGTTCCGACGTTTTGCACTTTGCGCTTTGCATTTTGCATTTATTTTATTTTTGCTATTGTAATTTTTTTAAATTCAGTATATAATATCTTATGATTAGATTATTGGAGGTGGCGAAATGCTCGACCCTAACAAGACAATACAGTTTTCACTCAAAGGTGAACGCGAAGAAACTACTCGTCAGATTCTTGTAACTGTTTATGATGCTCTGGTTGAGAAAGGATATAATCCTATTAATCAGATTGTCGGTTATCTTCTTTCTGAAGACCCAACATATATTACAACACATAATAATGCGAGAAGTCTTATCCGCCGCCTGGACAGAGATGAGCTTTTACAGGAAATTGTTAAAGATTATCTCAGATTAAATGATTAAGTAGGTGTTCAATTTGGCTAAAGACAGCGGAAAATTCCTTACTTACAAGGGCAAACCATTAGTCAGAAACGGCAACACTCTTTACTACGGAAATCCTGATGACCAGTATGTTATTATGATGCAGATTATCGCAACAAAGCCTGTTGGTGATGTTGAGGTTGCTTCAAAGGTTTCTGTGCAGTTGCTCAACACTGACCCTAATGTAAGTCCTCGTGAGAGAATTGTAAAATCAAGTGAAAAGAAAGGCCTTTATGCTGCTATGGATATTGCTGAAATATGGCTTAGCAGAGCATTGGCAAACTAATTCAACAAAGTTGGAGGATGGATGGAAATTCGTCCTCTTTTTGTTTTGTGAAAGGAAGTTTATTATGTTTTATACAATGAAAATTGCCGGACTTGAAAGAAATTTACCAATGTGTCCGTTAAACGATGAACTTATGATTGCAGGTTTTGTTATTTTCGGTGACCCGGAACTTACAACTGCCTGTGCCGAAGAATTGCTCAAAAAAGCCCCCGACTATGACTACATAATCACAGCCGAGGCAAAGGGTATTCCCCTTGCTCACGAAATGGCAAGACTTCAGAATAATCAGAAATATTTTGTTGCCCGTAAAAAGCCGAAGCTTTATATGACAGGCGTTTTTGAATCAACTGTAAATTCAATCACAACTGAGGGCGAGCAGAAGCTCTATCTCGACACAGCGGATGCAGAACTCATGAAGGGCAAGAAAATTCTCATTGTTGACGATGTTGTATCCCTTGGTGAATCACTCAAAGCAGTTGAAAAGCTTGTTAATGATTCAGGTGGTATTGTCTGTGGCAGAATGTTTATCCTTGCCGAAGGCGACGCTGCAAAACGTGACGACATCATCTTCCTTGAAAGATTGCCGCTTTTCACAAAAGACGGAAAAGCATTATAAGTGCAAAATGGAGATGATAGTATGAAATTTTACATAAAACAAAAGGTTTTTTCCTGGAAGGACCGATTCAAAATTTATGATGAAAGCGAAAATGAAGCATATAATGTTGAAGGTGAATTTTTCACCATCGGTAAAAAGCTTAACCTTTTTGATATGAATAATAATCAACTTGCCCATATTCACCAGAAGGTTTTGTCATTTCTGCCACGATTTTTCATCCAAATCAACGGTGAAGACGTTGCCGAGGTTGTAAAGCATTTCACACTTTTCAAGCAGAGATTTTCTGTTACCGGCTACGACTGGGAAATCGAAGGTGATTTTCTTGCCCATGAATATGAAATATATCGTGATAATTACACAATCGCAACCATCTCCAAAGAATGGTTTACATTCGGTGATGCATATTCCATCAATATTGCTGACGGAGTTGACCCGGTTGGTGTAATCTGTGTAGTGCTGATTATTGACGCAATTTTAGCACAATCAGACAACAATCATGTAGCATCAATTACAATCAGTACATAAATGGTAAAACAAAGGTTTTATCATAAATCAACTAATTACGGGACAAAATGTCCCGTTTTTTTGTTGTTATAATAAATTATAATTT
>JAZNLY010000077.1:0-3809 GCA_045579305.1 Candidatus Fimenecus sp.
TGTTGGTGCAAAAGAGAAACATCAGATTGCAGAATTTATAGGCGAATAAGACAAAATCCCAAGGAGTTTTCCTTGGGATTTTTTTATCCATATTCAGTTTTCTTTTATTCGGCAATTACTTTGACAATTTCACCCACATAAACTCTGTGGAAATCGTTATTTGCATAGTTAGCCATAATTGTTTCGTCAACAAATCCTTCAGGTTTCATATCCTGATATGCCAATTTTTTAAGAACAATGTTTACCTTTGCTTGTTCAAAGCCGATAGCATTTTCCAGGTCAACAGGAGAAAATCCTGTTTCTGACATTTTGTCTATATCACGACCTGATTTGCTACCGCAGATACCAAGCTCTTTTTTGTAGTCACCACCAAAAAATGAAAGTGAAAAATAATCATTCTTTTCCATAAATTCATAGGTGTATCTCTGTGGTCTCACAAAGACGAAGCATACATCTTTGCTCCAGAGTTCGCCAATTCCACCCCAACTGACTGTCATAGTGTTAAAATCATCTTTTGTACCGGCGGAGAGTAATGCCCAGTCGTCGTTTATCATTTTAACAAAACTGTCCTTGATTTCTCTGATGTTTATTTCTTTGTTCAAACTAATCATTCCTTATATTATAATACATTAATTATATACGTATATTCAGGAAATTACAACCGGAATATCAGAATAATAACCACACTTGTGGAAAATGTTGAAAAGCTTTGGCTGAAATATACAAAAATCTGACTAAAACTTTGTATAGTTATTTTTATTCTACATCTTTTCATAAAAGCAGTTTTGTGATAATATAGTGGAGCTATTTTGAAACCATGCTGTTGCAGGGTGTATTGAAGGATGTATAATAATGGAGTTTTGTGATAGACTTAAATATCTGAGATGTGCGAAAATTCCCACAATTACTCAGAAAGATTTGGCAAATGCTATTGGGGTAACTCAAAGAAAAATTTCTTTTATGGAAACAGGCACAACAGAGCCTTCTCTGAAAGATATTAAAGCTCTTTGTAAGTACTTTAATGTTTCTGCAGATTATCTTATTGGTTTGCCGAAGAATATGAATTATCCGGAGTAATCTATGACTAAAAAAGAACGGGCAAAGCTTCTCGTTGAAGGATTAAAAAAAGAATATCCTGATGCAATCTGTTCTCTTGTTGCAGATAACCCTTTTGAATTGCTTATTGCAACAAGACTTTCTGCACAGTGTACAGATGCAAGGGTGAATCTTGTGACACCTGAACTTTTCGCAAAATACAGAACTCTTGATGATTATGTGAATGCCGATGTAAGGGATATTGAAGAAATAATTCACTCCTGTGGTTTTTATCACGGAAAAGCAAGGGATATAATTGAAATGGCAAGAGGAGTCAGGGATAGATTCGGTGGAATTGTACCGGATAATATTGATGACCTGACGTCGTTACAGGGTGTTGGCAGAAAAACTGCAAATTTAATTGTAGGTGATGTTTATAAAAAACCTGCAGTTGTGGCAGATACTCATTTGATAAGGCTCACAAACAGAATGGGACTTGTCAGCACAAAGGACCCTAAAAAGGTGGAAATGGAACTTAAAAAAATCCTTCCGCCAGAAGAGAGTAATGACTTTTGTCACCGTTGTGTGCTTCATGGCAGGGCAGTGTGTACTGCACGAAAAGCAAATTGTGAAGAATGTTCATTAAATGAGTATTGTAAAAAGATAATGTAGGAGACGATGCCCGCATCGTCCCGTTTTTAATTTAATACAGTTATAAAAAACATTTGCCATTCTTCATTATTATATTTCTCAGAATGGCAATACATTTTGTATTTTGTATTGTATTATACAATGTATTTATGTTATACTATTTACATAATATGGAAAAGAGGTAAATATTATGGACCCTATTAATGTTGATTTCGGTAACAGAACTGTTATTCCGGAAACACCAAAAGGTAGTACAGTAAAAAGAGTTATTATAAGCTTATTACTTACATTGGTTGCAAGTGTTGTTGTATATTATTTTATGCTCCCACCACTTAATTTTAAGGCAATTGAACTTTATATTTATATTGCTGTTATAGTTGTAGTTTATATAGGCATTTTTGGTGTGGTTTCAAAAGCATATTTCAGACCTGAATATATGGAATATGCAAAGAATAAGGTTAAGATTCCGGTAGTGTTTCTTCTTGTTCTTGCTGCTTTTGTAGGTGTTGGTTATCTTACCGGTGCTGAAATATTCCGTGCAAAGAATTATGCTGAACTGATTCACGTAGAGGAAGGCAATTTTGCGGAAGAAATTGCAGAAATCGATTTTCAGAGTGTTCCTCGTCTTGATAAGGAATCATCAGATATGATTGCAACACGTGCATTAGGTGAACTTTCTGACTATGTTTCACAGTTCGTTGTAAACAACTATTATTCAACACAGATTAACTATAAAGGCACTCCTGTTCGTGTGCAGTCACTTGATTATGGTGATGTTTTCAAATGGCTCAAGAACACAAAAGATGGTATTCCTGCATATATTATCGTTGATATGACAACACAGAAGGCTGAAACAGTAAGACTTGAAGAGGGTATGAAGTATTCTCCTGCAGAGCATTTCAACGAATATCTTATTCGCCATGTCCGTTTCAAATATCCTGCACTTATGCTTGGTGACCCATCATTTGAAATTGACGAAACAGGCAGACCATTCTGGATTGTACCTGTATTTGACAAGACAATCGGTCTTTTCGGTGGTACAGATGTCATTGGTGCAGTAATCGTTGACTCAATTAATGGTGACACAATTCTTGTTTCAACAAGTCCTGATAAAAACACAAAACTCCCTACAGATAAATTCGTATCAGATAAGGAATTTCAGTGGCTCGACCAGGTTTATTCTGCAACCATTGTAAATCAGCAATATAATTACTATGGTAAATACAATAATGGCTTCTGGAACTCAATTATCGGTCAGGAGAATGTAAAAGTTACATCATCAGGCTATAACTATTTGGCTCTTAATGATGACGTTTATATGTACACAGGTGTTACTTCTATCAGCTCTGACCAGTCAATTATCGGATTTATTCTTATCAACCAAAGAACAAAGGAATCCGTTTACTATCAGCAGGCAGGTGCTCTTGAAGAAACTGCAAGAACTTCTGCACAGGGTAAAGTTCAGCAATATGGTTATCGTGCAACATTCCCGATTCTTCTTAACGTGAGTGGTCAACCAACATACTTTATGGCTCTTAAGGATTCAAGTGAACTTGTTAAGATGTATGCGATGGTTAACGTTGAACAATCAACATTGGTTGGTGTCGGCACAAGCCTTGCAGAATGCACTGAAAACTATGCAGCAGAGCTTGAGAAAAATGGTGTAAATGTGGATGTTGATGTTGACTCAATGGGTCAGGAAGAAGTACCTGACGCTCCTGCAGATAAGACAGTTGAAGTTGCAGGTACAGTTGCAGAAATCAGAAGTGTAATCACAGGCGGTGAAACTTATTTCTATATCAGACTTGCCGACAGTGAGACATATTATAAGGTTGCAGTCAAGGATGCAGAAAAAATTGTAATTCTCAATGTGGGTGACGCAATTACATTTGTAGTTGACAAGGATGCAAAGGGTGAAATTGTTCCGGTAACATCAGTTAAATAATTACAAACGGTAAGGCGGGGTCTTGACCCCGCCGATTTCATTTGTACAATAAATTATAATTTGTAGGGATGATTTAATTATCTTGTCTCCCCTGAAAGGGGAGATGTCACGAAGTGACAGAGGGGTTATATAATTCAATAACAAACCCCTCAGTCTCGCTAACGCTCGACAGCTCCCC
>JAZNLY010000078.1:0-4721 GCA_045579305.1 Candidatus Fimenecus sp.
AAAAGGTGAGGTCAAAGCTTGACCTCACCCTACCATTGTTTATTCAAATTTTTATGCCTTAAGCTTTTTCTCAAGGAGTTCCTTGATAACTGCAGGGTCGCCTGCACCACGAAGCTCTTTCATACAAGCACCAAAGAGTGCCATAAGAGCCTTTTCTTTACCACTCTTAAAGTCGGCAACAGCCTTTTCGTTCTGTGCGATAACATTGTCAATAACGCTTTCAACAGCAGAAGAATCAAACTTTTTGTCAAGACCATTTGTTTTAACGAATTCAACAGGGTCGGCATTATCCTCAACAACTGCGATAAGAACTTTCTTACCTGCGTTTCTGTTGATTTCGCCCTTGTCAACCATTTTGATGATAGTTGCCAATGTTTCAGCAGTCATTGTAAGGTCGTTAAGAGTTTTGCCATCTTTACGAAGAACACCTGCACAATCTGTGAGAATCCATGTTGCAGTATCCTTTGGATTACAACCCATAGCGATAATATCGTCAAGCATCTTTGCGATTTTATGGTTAGAAATGAGCATATCAATTTCTTTTTCAGAAATGCCATATTCACGATACTGTTCAGCCTTTTCGTCAACTGCAACCGGCTTGTTAGCCTTGATTTCTTCAAGCCATGCATCATCAATGATAATAGGCATAAGGTTTGCGTCAGGGAAATAACGGTAATCTGCTTCAGTTTCCTTGTTTCTCATTGCAAATGTCTTACCACTTACATCATCAAATCTTCTTGTTTCCTGAACAAGTTCTTCGATTTCATATTCAAGAGCATCCATGTGACGCTGTGATTCGTACTTGATTGCTCGTTCAATAGCCTCAAATGAAGCCATATTCTTGATTTCAGTACGAACACCGAATTCTTCACTTCCTTCAGGACGGACAGAAATGTTAACGTCGCAACGCATAGCACCTTCTTCACATTCTGAAATACCACTTGAACGGAACATTGATTTAAGCTTGTTAAGGTATGTTACAACTTCTTCAGCACTACGGAAGTCAGGCTGTGTAACGATTTCAATAAGTGGAACACTTGTACGGTTAAAGTCAACGAATGATGAGTTACCACTATGAACCAGTTTACCTGCGTCTTCTTCCATATGAATCTGCTTGATTCTGATATCTCTTGTACCTTCACTTGTTTTAAGTGTCACACAACCGTCAGTACAGATTGGATGATTAATCTGTGTAATCTGGTATGCACAAGGAAGGTCAGGATAATAATAGTTTTTCTTATCAAATGTTGTGTAACGGTTGATGTTACAGTTGAGCATAAGACCTGCGGTAACTGCAAGTTCAACAACTCGCTTGTTCATAACAGGCAACATACCCGGCATACCTGAACAAGCAGGGCAGACACAGTCATTTGGTTCGTTTGCAGCGCTGTGACCACCACAAGAGCAGAAAATCTTGGACTCGGTACTTAACTCAACGTGAGTTTCAAGGCCGATGACGAGTTCGTATTTCATATTCATTCACCTTTCCTTTCAACACTGTGAGCAAGACTTAAAAGTGTGCTTTCGCTGAAATGGTTACCCATGAGCTGAACACCATTTGTAACAAGAGCAGGAATACCGATAAGGTTTGGTACTGCTGTGAATACACTTTCATTGAAAACTTTACCGAAAGCATCTTTAATGTCGTATGCTTCATATTCTGATTTGCTACAAGCAGGAGTCAGAATTGCATCAAAGTTTTCGAATGCTTTCTGGAGTCCTTCCGCAACAACACGACGGACACGAAGTGACTTGTCAAAGCAATCCTTATAACGATTCTTTGAAAGAACATCAGAGCCATAAAGGATAACTGCCTTTGTAAGGAAGTTAAAGCCTTCTGTTCTTGAATTTACATATAATTCGTCAATGTTTTTGTATTCCTTTGCACGGTGACCATATTTAACACCGTCATAACGTGAAACGTTGTTACAAGTTTCAGCACACATAAGAATCTGCCATGCTGTATTTGCAATTTCCACATTGTCACAAGAAATTTCAATAACTTCAACACCATTTGCACGAAGTGAGTCAGCAAAAGCGAGAACTTTTGCCTTTGTTTCGTCGTCTGCTTTGTCGAGTAAATATTTGTTAAGAGCAACTTTCTTGCCTTTTACATCTGTGATAGAGTAGTCATAACTGTCATTACGAAGGCTTGTTCCGTCTTTATCGTCGTGACCTGCGATAACACCCATAATTTCCTGAATTTTTTCTGCGTTCTTTGCATAAACACCAATCTGTTCACCTGATGCAGCACAAGAAATTACGCCATAACGGGAAACTGTACCATAAGTTGGTTTTAAGAAGTCAACACCACTGAGTGCTGCTGAACGTCTTGTTGCACCGTTCATATCAACACCGAGTGCAGCCTCTACTTCGCCATTAGCAACGAGAGTTGCTGCAGAACCTTCAAGTTTACCTTCCCCAGGTGCATAGTAAGAAAATTCACCAACAAGGTCAAGGCCGAATTCACCAACATTTGTTTTTCCTGATACTGTGTAGCCTTTTGCTTCAAGACGAGTAACTGCTTCAGCGCTGAAAAGAGGTTTAAATCCGTCTAAAATACGGGAACCTGAAGTTGTAACAACATCTTTCACGAGAATTGTATCGTCAACTGCGATATTTCCTTTATCAGAAACTTTTGTTGCATAATATTTCATTACTATTCACCTCACTTTACAAGTCTTGGTACCTGCCAACTGTCGTCATTTCTTTCAGGAGCACCTTCGAGAAGGCTTTCTCTTGAAAAATTCTGTTTACGTACGTCTTCACGAAGTACGTTTTCCATTGGCATAACGTGTACCATTTCTTCTACATTTTCTGTATCAATAACTTTGAGTTTTGCTTCACTTTCAGCCATTGCAGTGAAAATTGACTGCATAACTGTTTCTTCATCTTCAGTAAGTGACAACTGGTTAAGCTGTTGCGCATTTGAGAAAGTTGAGCGTTTGCCACTTGCTTTCTTTGAAGCACCAACATTAGCCTGACGCTGTGCAAGAGCACTGCCGTTACCGAGAAGATGAACGTCCTCAAGCTGTTGGTTTGTAACTTCACTTGGAGCACCAAGCAACAAGTCCTGAGCATTACCGTTAAGTGGGAATGCGATAACATCAAGGATTTTTTCTTCGTCAGTTAAAAGCATTACCATACGGTCAATACCGGGTGCCATACCTGCGTGAGGAGGAGCACCATACTGGAATGCTGTGTATAAAGCATTGAAACGGTTTTTGAGTTCTTCTTCGTCATAACCTGCAATTTCAAATGCCTTTTTCATAATGTCGATGTCGTGGTTACGAACAGCACCGGAAGCCAATTCTATACCATTACATACAAGGTCATACTGATAAGCCAAAACTTCAGTAGGGTCTTTTGTAAGGAGAGCATCCATACCACCCTGTGGCATTGAGAATGGGTTATGAGTAAAGATTGTTTCGCCTGTTTCCTCGTCATTTTCATACATTGGGAAGTCAACAACGAAACAGAATTCAAATGCGTCGTCACGGATTAAATCAAGCTGGTCGCGGGATGCAAGCCATGTACGAATCATACCAGCCTTCTTTTCTGTGCTGTTTTTCTTTTCGTCACAGATAAAGAAGAGTGTTTCACCCTCTTTAACACCTGTGAGTTCTGTGATTTCAGTTTTCTGGTTTTCACTTAAGAATTTAGCAATAGGACCTGCGAAACTGCCGTCTTTAAGTGTGATATAACCAAGACCACCAAGGCCAACCTCGTTTGATGTTGCGTATTTAAGTGAATCTTCAAAGAATTTCTTTGACTTGCCAACACAGTTAGCCACAATACCACGAACAGGCTTACCCTTGAAAGCAGGGAAGTCAACTCCTGTGAAGAATTCTGTCAAATCGCAGATAACAAGTGGGTTACGAAGGTCAGGTTTATCTGAACCATAAGTCATCATAGCATCAGCATAAGTGATTCTACGGAATGGGCGAGGAGTAACCTTTTTATCAGAGAATGTTGTGAAAGTATCATAAATTAAGTCTTCACAAACTTCAAGAACTTCGTCCTGAGTAGCAAATGCCATTTCAAAGTCAAGCTGATAGAATTCACCGGGTGAACGGTCAGCACGGGCATCCTCATCACGGAAACAAGGTGCTACCTGAAAATAACGGTCAAAACCTGAAACCATAAGAAGCTGTTTGAACTGCTGTGGAGCCTGTGGAAGAGCATAGAATTTACCGGGATGCTTTCTTGATGGAACAAGGAAGTCACGAGCACCTTCAGGGGAGGATGCAGTAAGAATAGGTGTCTGCATATCAAGAAAGTTCTTTTCTTCCATCTTGTTACGAAGATGACGGATAATCTTTGAACGGATTACAAGATTTTCGTGATTCTTTGGATTACGAAGGTCAAGATAACGATATTTAAGACGAACTTCGTCCTTGCTCTGTCTTGATGCTCTTACGTCAAACGGGAGCATATTACGGCTCTTACCAAGAATCTGTAAGTCAGTTGCAACGAGTTCAACATAACCTGTTGCGATTTTTTCGTTAACTGTGTCAGGGTCACGTTTTTCAACAGTACCGGTTACTGAAATAACTGTTTCACGGTTTACATTTCTAACTAAATTTTCATCGTGAATAACAACCTGTGTAACACCCGTATAGTCACGGATGTCAACGAAGATAACGCCACCGTGGTCACGGACAACATCAACCCAACCTGCGAGTTGAACTAGGCTTCCGATATGCTTGTCACAGATGTCG
>JAZNLY010000079.1:0-2478 GCA_045579305.1 Candidatus Fimenecus sp.
AATATAAACATTTTCAGCGGTAGGGTTTCTTACCGCTGATTTTCATTGACAAACAGTTTTATTGATGATAAATTATAATTAATCGAGGAGAATATAATTCTTGTCTCCCCTGAAAGGGGAGATGTCACCGCAAGGTGACAGAGGGGTTATATAATTCAATAACAAACCCCTCAGTCTCGCTAACGCTCGACAGCTCCCCTTTCAGGGGAGCCGAGAAACACACATCAATTATCCTTATAAACTCCAATTTATCCGATAGAACTGAAAGGTGTTTAATATGAAAAAAGGTAAAAAAGCATTAAAAATTATTGGTTCAGTTGCTTTGGCTGTTGTTGTTGGTGCAGGTATATGGCAGATTGGTGTGCATCAACAATCAAAGAAATACAATATGATTACTCTTGACACAAGTAATGTGCCGTCCCCTGTTACAACTCCTGTTAAAGAAGATGACATTCAGTTAAGTGAAGTCAAAATGCACTATGTTGTATATGGTGAAAAAGGTCATCCTCTTATTCTTGTTCATGGTAATGGCGGAAGTAAAGAGTCCCTTAAAGAGGCTGCAACATACCTTGCAAATGACTATACGGTTTATGTGATTGAAAGTCGTTGTCACGGACAAAGCAGTGACCCGGGAGTAATATCCTATGACCTTATGGCGAAGGATATCAAGGAATTCATTGAGGTTATGAATTTAGAAAAGCCTTATCTTGTGGGACACAGCGACGGTGGAATCAATGCACTTACTGTGGCTTATACATATCCTGATTTGCTTGGTGGATTTATCTCCTGTGGTGCGAATACTACTCCACAGACATTCAAGCCATATTTTACTATTGCAGTTAAGGTAAATGATATCTTTAATCCCAATAAGCTCAATGATATGATGCTCACACAACCACAGATAACCACAGAATTGCTCTCAAAAATCACTTGTCCGGCATATATTGTTGCAGGTGAATTTGACATAATGTGGCTTTCGGATTCTGTGCTTATTCACGAGAGCATAAAGGACAGTAAAATTGCAATTATCAAGGGTGCTGACCACTCTTCATATATTTCCCAGGACGGAAAACAAGCTTATGTCCTTGCAAAGGATTTTTTCGACACAATTGAACAATAAAGATTTTCAGAGGGTATTTTTTATGCCCTCTTTTTTCGTCACTTTATTGGTTTTTGTACATTTTCATTTTTCCTCTTGTATTTATTATGGTAAATGACTTATAATGGTTGAGAAACAAATCCGATAAGGAGGATTTTATTATGAAAAAAAGCAAAAAGATTATTGCCATTGTTCTTGCAATTGTTATGACAATTTCTTGCTTCACAGTTGCAGTTCTGGCTGTCAGCGGTGATGTTCCGGCGGACATTATCGAAATGTCAAGTCAGGTGGCAGTTGAACTTGAACAGGAAGGCATTGTTCTTCTTGAAAACGAGGACAATGTTTTACCTCTTGGTGACAAAAAGGTAAATATTTTTGGTGCAGGCTCCGTTGTGCCTTTCCTTGGTGGTGCAGGCTCAGGTGCTATCACAACTGAGGACCCTGTCACATTCTACGAGGCACTTGATGAAAATAACATCAACTATAACAAAGAGCTTCGTGACCTTTATGTTCAGGAATGCAGCGGAAATGAAACACCAAAGACAAGCAATACTGTTATAAACAACCTTCTTCAGCTTGTACTTGCAGGCAATTCACTTGAAGAAATGCCTTGCGAAAAGCTCACTGACGAAATTATGCAGAATGCTGTGGCATTTTCTGACACAGCAATTATCGTAATCAGCCGTACAAGCCGTGAAACCGCTGACATTCCTATGGAAGTACTCAGTCTCAATGAAGAAGAAACAAAGCTTGTTGAAAAGGTTACATCTGCATTCCAGAATGTTATCGTGCTTTTCAATACAGGTAATGTTATGGAAATGGGTTGGCTTGAGGACTACGAGAGCATTAAAGCAGTTGCTATGATTTGGATTCCGGGCGAATTCGGTATGAGAGCTGTCGGACAGATGCTTTCAGGTGAGGTTAATCCTTCAGGTAAGCTTACAGATACAATCGCATACAGCATTGAGGACCATCCGTCAACAGAATGCTTCGGCACTTATGAATATGAAGGTGGCGGAAATTATGTTGAATATCTTGAAGGCATTTATGTAGGCTATCGTTATTTTGAAACATTTGCAAAGGACAAGGTTCAGTATCCTTTCGGTTATGGTATTTCATATACAACATTCAGGAAAGAGCTTGTTTCTTATGAAATCGGTGATGAAGTAATCACCGCCCACGTTAAGGTTACAAATACCGGTGATGTGGCAGGTAAAGAAACTGTACAGATTTATTACAGTGCTCCTTACACAGAGGGTGGCATCGAAAAGAGTGCTATCTGCCTTGGCGGATATGCAAAAACTGAAATGCTCGAACCAAACAAGAGTGAAACTGTTACAGTTGAAGTAAAAATCAGCGATATGATGTCCTATGACAAG
>JAZNLY010000080.1:0-12497 GCA_045579305.1 Candidatus Fimenecus sp.
ATTGATGCGTCAAAATAGTCTGTTGCAATAAATACTTTGTCAATAGCATTATTCCTTACAATTTCCTTTGCAATTTCTTTTGTTTCGTCGTCAAAAATAACAACGTGGTCCGAGTCCCAACGGACTGCTCTTGTTATGTGAAGTGCAATCTTTTCGTTAAAGAGAAGAAGTGAAGAAATCTTGTCACTTACCATTTCTGTTGGATGATAGTGTCCGTTATCCATAAGAGGTGTAATTCCCTTATAGTCAGAATAAGAAAGGCAGAATTCAGCCGAGCCTACGGTATAGCTTTCAAGGCCGATACCGAATACCTTTGATTCTAAAGTTACATATACTTTTTCTTTATTATAAGGAGTGTCGAGAATTTCATCAAGGCTATTTTTAAATCTCAGTCTCGGTGAAAGTCTGTCAGCAGGAATATCCTTGTAGCCATCAGGAATCCATATATTCATAACACATGGAACGCCTGTTTCTTCGGCAAAATATTCTGCAATTTTAAGACAGGCTTTTCCGTGATTTACCCAATATGTACGGACTTCTTCATCGGGCGAAGAGAGAGTCAGATTGTCCTTTACCATAGGGTGTGAAAAGAAGGTGGGGTTAAAATCGATACCCATATTTCTTTCTTTTACAAAATCCACCCATTTTTTAAAGTGCTTCGGCAGGAGTTTATCTCTGCCCACAGTTTCGCCATCTTCAAAGATAGCATAAGAAGCGTGAAGATTCAGTTTCTTTTTGCCGGGCATAAGTGAAAAAGCCTTGTCATAGTCTGCCATAAGCTCATCGGGTGTTCTTGCTTTACCGGGATAATTTCCCGTTGTCTGAATACCTCCTGAAAGAGCCTCTTTACTGTCAAAGCCTATAACATCATCACCCTGCCAGCAGTGAACAGAAACACATACATTTTTTAGTGCTTCAAGCACTTTTTCAGTATCTATTCCATATTGTGCATATATTTCTTTAGCCTCGTTATATCTGTTCATAACTCTTTCTCCTTATATAAATTCGGATTTATGATGCCTTTTTGAAATTCCGAGTATTATCGCATATCTAAAATGTATTGTAACATGTGCAAATTCTATAAATCAATATATCTCTTCAAAAATGTATAAAACTTGTTAAAACTATTACTATGTATGGTTGCTTTTTGTTGTAAGAGTGGTATAATTGATTTGAAAATAAAAATCAGTGGCGTGATTATAAAAGGAGAAAAATATATTATGAAAATTACATTTATGGGAGCAGGCAGTACTGTTTTCGCAAGGAACGTTATAGGTGACTGTATGTGTACCGAAGCACTTCGGGACAGCGTGTTTGCTCTTTACGATATTGATGCAGAAAGACTTGAAGAAAGCCGTGTTATCCTTGAGGCTATGCGAAAATCAAAGGGTGGATATGGCAAAATCGAGTGCTATGTTGGTGTGGAAAACAGAAAAGACGCACTTCGTGGAGCAAATTTTGTAGTCAATGCAATTCAGGTAGGTCTTTATGACCCTTGTACAATCATTGACTTTGAAGTGCCAAAGAAATACGGTTTAAGACAGACTATCGGTGACACTCTCGGCATTGGCGGAATTATGCGAACACTCCGTACAATTCCCGTTTTAAAGGATTTTGCTGACGATATGGAAGAAGTTTGTCCTGATGCTCTTTTTCTCAATTATGTTAATCCAATGGCTATGCTTACCGGTTATATGTTAAGATACACAGGGGTTAAAACAGTCGGTCTTTGCCATAGTGTTCAGGGTTGTTCCGAATGGCTTTTGAAAAAACTTGGTATGGAAGACAAGTTAGAAGGCAGAAAGGAGCTTATTGCAGGTATCAACCATATGGGTTGGCTTCTTGAACTCAAGGACAAAAATGGTGTTGACCTCTATCCTGAAATCAAGTCAAGAGTTGACGAATACATGGCAAAACCTGATGCAGACGATAAGGTACGAATGGATTACATCAAGAATTTCGGATACTATTGTACAGAGTCAAGTGAGCATAACGCAGAATATAATATGTTCTACATAAAGAGTAAATATCCTGAACTTATTGAAAGATATAACATTCCTCTTGACGAGTATCCACGTCGATGTGTAAATCAGATTGAAGGCTGGAAAAAAGAATATGCTGAAATGATGGAAAAAGGCGTTAAGGAGCATGAGCGTTCAAATGAATATGCTTCAAGAATTATGGAATCAATGGTAACAGGTGACCCTTATCAGATTGGTGGTAACGTATTGAATACAGGTCATCTGATTACAAACCTTCCTGAAAATGCTTGTGTTGAAGTACCTTGTCTTGTAAACGGTCGCGGAATTCATCCTTGCCATGTTGGTCCGTTGCCTGTTCAGTGTGCAGCAATGAATATGACAAATATCAATGTTCAGTTGCTTACTATCGAAGCAGCAGTTACAGGTAAAAAAGAGCATATTTATCAGGCTGCTATGCTTGACCCACATACAGGCAGTGAACTTGATATTGATACAATCAAAAAGATGGTTGACGATTTAATTGTAGCACATGGTGACTACTTACCAAAATTTAACTAAAACAATAAACCATAAATAATAATCATATAAATACAACCTGACAGATTTTTCCTTCAGAGTCCGTGTTTATTAGGCGGTAACGCTTATTTATAAATAATAAATTTCATCAAGGAGATGATTATTGTGAAAAAAACAATGAAAAAAATATTGGCAATAGTTCTTGCAATCTTTATGATTGTTTCGACTGTTCCGATGGCGTTCGCAGCAACTACTGTTGCAGAAGGTACAGTATGTGATGGTATTACCTGGGTGCTTGACAGTGACGGTACTCTTACAATCAATGGTACAGGTGAGGTTCCTAACAGTTGGTATGAAGATAGACCATGGAGTGAATACAATGACACAATCCAGAATATTGTAGTTGGAGAAGGTATTACAGAGCTGAATGGTACAGTTTTCTACAAAGCTAATAATGCTGAAACGCTTACCCTGCCTTCAACACTTACATTTTGTGATAGTTATATTTTCGGAGATTCACAGTATACTCTTGAAGAAATCATTGTAGCACCAGAAAATACAACATATAAGAGTATTGATGGTATTCTTTTTACAGAAGACGAAAAAACGCTCGTACTTTATCCTTCAGCTAAAGAAGGCACTGAATATACAATTCCGGCATCTGTAACAAAATTAGGTAAGATTTCTTTTCAGGTAAACCAGAATCTTGAAAAAATCATTATTCCTGATACTGTAACAGCTCTTGATAATTATTGCTTTAGCAGAACTAACATCAAAACTTTTGAAATAGGTAGCTCAATAACTGAAATTCCATACAGATGCTTTTATGGTAATGATGCAGAAGTACTTGCTATTCCTGATACTGTCACAACACTCGATGATTACGTTTTTCAGTCAATGAGTGATCTCAAAACACTTATACTTGGTTCAGGTCTTAAAACAATAGGTGAGGATATAGTTGACCAGACTTATGAACTTACAACAATTCATTATAAAGGCACACAGGAAACCTGGGACGCAATTTCAATTAATGAAGACAACGCGGCTCTTGCCGAAAAGGAACTTCACTTTGTTTCATCAGACGAAAAAGCAGGTGTATCTGCAACTTGTGGTGAAGAAGGTCATACAGCAGGTCTTTACTGCGAAATTTGTGAGACATACTTAACAGGTGAAGTAATTGAAGCTACAGGTGAGCATGATTATACCGACAGTGTTTGCGAAAACTGTGGTGAAGTTTGTACTCACATTGATGATAATTACGACGAAATATGTGACGATTGCGGTGCTACAACACCACTGAAACCTGCAGAAATCAATGTCTGGGATACAGTTTACATCTCTGAAGAAAAGAGTGAAGTTGTGGTTAAATTCACTCCTGAAAAATCAGACAATTATGTTATCGTTTCCGATAATGGCGGTAATGACGACGATATTGACCCTTATGTAACTGTTTATAATTCAGACAGTGAAGAAGTTGTGTCTGACGATGATAGTGATTACGAAGATACATATAACTTCTATTGTGAATTCTACGGAGAAGCAGGTGAAACATATTTTATCGAACTCTCCTGCTATGACAGTGATGTTGAATACGATTATATTGTAAGAAGAAATGTAAGAATTGCACATCAGCCAACAACAGACGAGCCTTATGTTGAACTCAATACAGACGAGGATGCTGAATATCAGTGGTATTCCGAAAAAATAGTCGGAGACGAAATCACGGACGAAGATGCAGAAGCATATTCTTATGACGGTGAAACAGCAACCTATGATGCAAAAACCGGCTGGACACCTGTTCTTGATGTGGATAACTGTTACAGCAGCGCAACAATTGAGCTTAACGAGGGTGACACCGTTATTGTTGAATTTGCAGAAAGCGGATTTGATTTTTGTGGATTCTGGGATTTTGATGCGGAATATCAAGGCGATGGTTGTGGTGAAGAAAATGGTGTTTTAACTTACGAATTCACAATGCATTCGGATGGCATATACACCATATATACATCCAGTTCTGTAGCACATAAAATATATATTGGTGATAGCGAAAAGGTAAAGCTTAATGGTGAAACATCTTCAACTCTTAAGAATCCTGTTGTAGGTACAAGGTATTTTTGTGAGGTTACTCTTTCTGATGGTGTTGTTTTAAAATCTGATATATTTAAGTACAATTATGCAATTACACATCAGCCAACAGCAAACGAACCTTACGTTGAACTTAACGACGACACAGACGCAACATATCAATGGTATACTGTAGAAGAATCAATACTTGAAATTACAGATGAAAATGCTGAAATTTGTACAGCAATCAATGATTCTGAATATGATGCTGAAAACGGATGGTCAGGAGCTTATACAGGAAGATTAGAAGGATTGTATGATTACTACAATTATTTCTCACTTCCTCTTAAAGCAGGTGACATAATCACAATTGAATTTACAGAAGAATTTTACGGAACTATTGATTTCTATAGTAATGTATCAGGTCATAAAAGTTATGATATAGAAGGTGAAGATACTTGTGAAATTACAGTATCATATGATGGCGAATATACAATTAGTGCATATAAGCTTCCTGAGAATGATATTGTAAACATTAAAGCAAGTGTTGAAGATTATGAATACACACCTATTGACGATGCAACAGAAGCCGTTTATGCCGCAACAGACGATAGCCTTTATGCTTGTGAAGTAACTTTCGCTAATGGCAAAATTGAAATGTCCGATGTTTACGAAGGTCCTCATCCACACGATTACAAGGCAGTTGTAACAGAACCTACTTGTACAGAAAATGGTTACACAACATACACTTGTACAACTTGTAACGATACATATATTGACAATGAAACAGATGCACTTGGTCACGATTATGAAGTACTTGTAACAGAACCTACTTGTACAGCAGGAGGTTATACAACATACTCTTGTACAAACTGTGATAATGCACGTATTGATGACGAAACTGACGCAGCAGGACACGATGATACGGATAATGACGGATATTGCAACATTTGTGATGAGTTAATCTGTGACCATAATTGCCACAAAGGTGGATTAGCAGGTTTCTTCTGGAGAATCACTCGTTTCTTCAACAAGCTTTTCAAAACAAATCAATACTGCGAATGTGGTGCAGCACATTATTGATTAAAACAAAAGCTTAATATAAAAATCTAATATAAAAGAAGCCTACACAGGATAATGCATAAGTCCCGTGTAGGCTTATTGTTTAATATTTCCGTCGTTTAACGATTATCAGTAATTTAACGATAGGTAAGAGAGATTTTCTATGTAATCAACTTAATAACACATAAAAAGCGTTGCAAAAGGGGAGTGATATTCCCAAATGCAACGCTCGAATTTTTTAAATGGCTTAAACACTATATAAAACAACGATACCACTATCGACCTGAATTGGTGGGTAGTGGTATCTTATTTGATGCTTGTGTTGTTTATAAGAGATTTAAATCGCGAGATAAAAATCCTAAGAAATAAGAATCTTAACTACGCGACTTGGGTGTCGAGACTCTCGACTGGCATTGACTAAGCCATTTAATACAATTAGTAGCTTTTATTTACAACAATAAAAACTTTTTTCGTTAATAACACCTATGAATCAAGATGTATAATTCTATTTAAAAATGTTGCGGAAGCAATCAAGAATAGAATCAAATACTCTGCAAATCCAAATTGTCTTAGGTGCTTTTACGGTTTCAGTTGCACCGCAATCAAAACAAGTTCTTGTTTTTGTACCGTTTCTAAAGAAAGTTCCATCCTCATTATATACATATTCACCCCAGTTGTGGTCTTGAGTTTCTGTTGCATTACAATTTTCTCTGATGCACTCTCTCTCGTGACAACAACCATCATCACATTCTTCCCAAGCATCCCACTCATGACCAAGTGGCTCTGTATAGTTGTCAACATATGTATGACTACACTCAGAGCAAACAAATGTTGTGTATCCGCCTATAGTACAATCAGGAGATGTTATATTAGCAACATAGTTGCAGTTTGCAGATTCAGTAAATCCACATTTATAACAATTTCTGGAGTGAGTTCCGTCATTATTCTTTTTCCATGAAGAATATGTATGTTCGTGAAGCTGGAATGATTTTGACTCAAGAGCAGCATTACAAATTGAACAGTATTTTGTCATCTGACCGTCGTGGTCTGCAGTTGCTTCAAAATCAACTTTCCAGACACCGTCATCATGACCGGTTACCTCAATTACTTCACTGTCAATAACTTCACCACAAGCATCACAGGAAAGAATATTTTCGCCTTGTTGAATACAAGTCGGATAGCTTGATACTGTCCATACACCTTCAGTATGACCATAAGCTTCAATTTCACTTGTTTCGACTGCAACCCCACATTCTGTACAGTAATGTGTTGCCTCACCTGACTGTGTACATGTTGGCTTGGTTGTTGTTACTTTAACAGTTTCCCCGTGACCGTGTTTTTCAATCTGTTCTGTTGCATAACAAGCGCTGCAGATTGAACAGAAAAGGCCTTTTTCACCATTTTCGGTGCAGGTTGGTTCTCTTGTTATGCTTTCATATCCAAATTCATGTGTATGAAGTGAAAATTCTTTTGTTTCAAGTAAACCATTGCAATTTGAACAATAACGGCTCATTTGTCCATTATGGTCAACAGTTGCTTCAAAATCAATTTTCCATACACCGTCATCATGTCCAAGAGCATCAATCTTTCGTGAATCAATAATTGTGTTACAAGATGAACAGATGCATATTTCTTCACCTGCCTGAGTGCAGGTAGGTGCTAATGAAGTAACCCATACGCCATCTGTATGACCTATTGCCGGAATTTCATTTGTGCCTGTGAGCATTCCGCAATCTGTGCAGTAGAGCTTTTCTTCGCCTGCAGTTGTACATGTGGGTTTAACGGAAATAGCGGTAGTCGTTGCACCGTGACCATTCTTTTCAATCTGTTCTGTTGCATACATTGCGTTGCAGATTGAACAGAAAAGGCCCTTTTCACCATTTTCTGTGCAGGTTGGTTCTCTTGTAATGCTTTCATAACCGAACTGATGTGTGTGAAGGTCAAATTCCTTTGTTTCAAGAATCGCATCACATTTTGCGCAGTAACGGCTCATCTGACCGTTATGGTCTGCCGTTGCTTCAAAATCTATTTTCCAAGTGCCTTCGTCATGACCTGTTGCAGAGATTACAGAAGAAGTAATTTCTGCGTTGCAAATACCACAAATTTCTGTAATAATGCCGTCCTCTGTGCAAGTAGCAGGAGTTGTAAGCTTCACAGATGTATGTGAAAGTTTTTCAAGTGTTTGAACATTCATTTGAATGCCACAAGTTTCACAGCACTGTACCTGTGTTCCTTCCATAAAACAAGTTGCCGGAATAGTTGTTTTCCAATCACCTGCAATACAGTTATGGTTTTCACCTGTCTGAGTAACACAGATTTTAATAATCGGAATAAAAGATAAATCAGCATTAGTAATATATTTTGATTTGTCATTTACATCCTTGTATGTGTCTTCTTTAATGTTGAATTTCAAGTAATAGTCACCAATTTCATTTGCTGTAAGAATTTGGCGATATGAAGCTGTTTCCAAAGATATGCCATTACTGGAGTTTACATTGTTACCATTACCATCACAAATTGTCCAATAACCTGCAAGTGGAAGATATCCGTAATAAGGGACACTGTATGCGTTGTAACCAGCTGTGACAACTGTTGTAAGGTCAAGAGAACCACCAATAGCAAGATTATAAGCACCTGATGATGTGTTTATAACTTTATCAAGATTATAGAGTGGTTCTATGCCAGTCAAATCAGTACTCATCCCATTGCTGAGCATTGTAATAGTTGCACCTGCAGCTGAAAGTGGAATTGTCTTGTGTAACCATTCAATACATTCTCGTAAGGTCTTATATCCACCATTTTGCTTAACGTCAATAATAGATTTCCAATCAATCGGCATTTTGTTTTTATCAGCTGAAACCTCGCTGTTATAAAGATATGTATTATGACTTTCTTCAATACTCGTCATATCAATATACTGAATTGCTCGCTTGTAAATGTTGTCACAAGCTGTTAAACCGTTGACGGAGTCTGATGTACCAAAGTTAGCACACATGCCACCTAAGTAAGCAATTGCAGAAGGTCCTCCATAACCATTCATAGCAAACATTGCAACCTTATACGTAATATAAACAGGGCAATCATAATCAAGAACGGTTTCAATTTTACTGGACTTCTGAGTGATTCCTATTTTAGTATGAGCAGGTAGAGTAACCTGTGCTGTTGAAGTATTTGAAGTTGTTTGAGTTATTGTTTCTCCATTTGAGTATGCAGTAGCGATAGTTTCCTGAGTTGTGAAACTCTGTGAAAATCCTGCGCCTGCACTAACAAACAGTTTTGGAATAGAAAGTCCAAGCTTTGCTGAAACACCTGTCTGTGTGCCGAAGGTGTGTGATTCTGTGCTTTGCATTGAATTAGAAACTGAAACAGAGTTTGTTTCTGTAAAGCTTACGGAAACATTAGATGGGCTTAAAGTTGGGTTAGTTGTGTAACTTGTGAATAAAGAATCCCCTGCTGCATCATTGTACTTAACACCCGGTGCATCATTTTTTTCTGCTTCTTCTAAGCTGTCATATCCTTCCGCAGCAGTTTTAAATTCCACACCTTCCGGTGAGAAAGGTACTAATTCAAAATCATAAAACGCTATACCAAATGATGAATAAGAAAACAATCCTAAGGCATCGGACGGGTCTTTTGCTCTGCTTGTGGCAACAGCGGCAATAACCGGTTTATTGGTTGTGTCTCTAAGGAGTTCAAAACCATCTTCGCTACCTGTTGTGCCCTTTAAAATAGAATTTTTTGTTTGTGTTGGATTATTGTTTGTTGCATTTAAAAGTTCATTTACCATATGCTCTTGAACAGCGTTAAGACTGGAATAATAAGCCAATCCGTTTGAATGAGCATACTCCTTGTTTGCAATCTGATTATTCCCTGTAGTGAATTCTGAGGTCGAAGCTAAAATCTCGGAAAGATTAAAGTCACCATTGGAGGTTGTACTGTCTTGAGTAAAAAGTGTATCGAAATGTGCTCCATTAGATGATACCGAGCCTTCGTTGAATCCGTAATAGGGACCTGCTTCTTCAAAAACCTGACTTGCAACATTTGCCCAAATCTGTGCAGTTGAATAGTCACCCAGCTCTGCAGTAAGTGCCTTTATATAAAATTCCGGCACAGAATTTACAGAGTCCACAAGCATTCCACCATCGGCGATATCATAGTAGACCTTTCCATCTTCTGTTGTTACGCTTTTGATACCGGTTCTATTACCATTTGCATCGGTATAATATTCAGCCGTTGCTGCCGCTGAAACGATGTTGAAACCCAAAAGGGTTGAAGAACTGATAGCGATACAGAGAACAACGGATAGAATCTTTTTTATTCTTTGTTTCATATTGTGACCTCCTGATATGTTTTTATGGTTCAACTATATTAAAATCGGCATTTACCGAAATATTAAACTGATTGAGATTATCAACAATAAGTTCAAGCTTTGATACATCACCCTCAAGCTTCATAACTGCCCTGATTTTTTCTATATCTTTTTGAAGAATAAGTGCAAGTGCATTTTTCGGACAAGTTATTGTCAGGTCTGCAGAATCCGATGATGTATTGTAATATTGAAGTAGTGCACCGTTGTTGAAACGGAGCATTATTTTTTCGTTAGTATCGGTAAGATTAACATTAATTGTGAAATCCTCTTTTGATATAGAATGCTTATCCAGGAGAATTCCCACATAGTCAAATATCATTTCAGCAGTCATATTTTTAAGAAGACTTCCATCTGACTTTGCATTTGCACCTTTTTTTGCTGCATTTCCGTTGCGAAGTTCAAGTGCTGCAGAAAGATAAGCATTTCGCCATGTTCCCGATTCAGCCTGATAGCCGAGCTGTTCAAGAGCATCGGCACATAAAAGTCTTGCAGCCTTGTTTTCAGGGTCAGCGTAAACAAGAACATTAGTTACTTCTGCAACCCATTGATATTCGCCCTTATCAAAATCTTCCTTTGCTTTTTTGAGCACTTCATTGGTATTACCAAGATATTCAACCCATTTTTTTGCACTTTCTGTAGGCTCAAGAGGATTGAGGTTAACAGGATTAGCATCATACCAACCCATATATTTTTGATAAACAGCTTTAGAATTATGAGCAACTGTGCCGTAATACTGACGAGTGTACCAGTTCTTTGCAAGTTCTTCGGGAAGTTTAATCATATTTGAAATTTCATCTGAAGTGTATCCTTGATTTATATAAGTCAAGGTCTGGTCATTTATAAATTTATACACTGCTGCTGTATCAGCAAGATAATCATTTATAAATTCGTTACCCCAGTGAGGCCAGTTGTGAGATTGGAATGTAACCTGAGCCTCATCACCATAAAGAGTAATTGCTTCAGTTATGTATTTTGCCCACGCACTACCATCACGAATCTGTGCACCTCTTAAAGTATAAAGGTTGTGAAGTGTAGCAGTACAGTTTTCTGCAACCCAGAGGGCTTTCATTTCAGGGAACCAAATATTCATTTCTGCAGGAGCTTCTGTACCGGGTGTCATTTGGAATTCCAGCTCAACACCGTCGATAACATAACTTTCGCCTGTTGCTTTAATTTCATATGTTGGTCGGATAAAAGCAACAGTTCCCGTTGACTGCCCCATACCGATACCCATTGCCATTCTTCCTGTTTCTGATTGTTCAAGGAAAACACCGTACTGATACGATGCTCTTCGTCCCATACCTTTACCTGCATAAACATTTTCACTTACCGCGTGTTCTGTGAAATGTTCAGGAACAATAATCGGGATAAGACCACTTTCAAGTTGTTTTTCAAGAGATAATGTGCTGTCTGCTACTTGCTCCTGTGTTATAACACCAGCGATTCCGCCGTAGTGGTCAACATGAGGATGAGAAATCACAACAGCCTTTACAGGAAGTTTACCGAGATTTTTCTCAACAAGTTGCATTGCTGCTTGAGTACATTCAACACTCATAAGTGGGTCAAAAACTATCCAACCACTATCACCTTTAATAAGGGTAAGGTTTGCCATATCATAGCCTCTTACCTGATAGATGTTTTCACAAACTTCAAACAAACCATAAGCGTGGTTATTTCTTGTATTTTCCCAAAGGCTTGGATTTACTGTATCAGGACATTCGTCATAGTTGTCAACAAAACTATATGCTTTCTGACTCCAGATAACATTGCCATCTGCATCCTTGATTTCAAGTGATTCAGGTGCATCTATAAGACCTTTTGTTGCAAATTCATATTCGGTTTTGTCTTTAAAATCAAGTGTTGAGTAAAGTGCGGAATTAACTTGAACTGTGTATTCTGTTGCGTCTTTTGTTTCTGCTGTTAATCCGAGTTCAGATACCATATCAACATTATTATCTGAGCCACAAGCAGTAAGTGAAAATAATAATAATATAAACGACAGTAAAACTGCTATTTTTTTCTTCATTATTTTTCCTCCTTAAAACCCAATTTTTATAGCTTTTAGATTTGTATCAATAAATGAGCTTATCCACATTCATAAACGGGATTACTGATAAAAGTTTTTTATAGAATTAGCCTCCACCTTTAATTCTTCTTACTTTTTATTATGGTGGCAGGTACAAATACCTATCAAATCATCACCGTGTAAATAATGTTCACATTCAGCACATTCGCTGAATTTGTTTACATTACCTTTATAGTGCTTGCAAGCATCTTGCATTTTAGTGACAAATGGAGAACCATCGTCGGTGTATTTGGGGGTTGTAAGAAAATCAGGATAAATCGGCATTGGCTCAATCGCAGGATTTTCCCGTTCATATTCTTCATAATATCCATAATACAGTTTAAAGGTACAATCACTAATACTAAGGATTTTATAAAGGTCTCCCTCTTTAACTTTTTCAGTTGTATTTTTCAAAAAAGGATTATTGAACATTTTTTTC
>JAZNLY010000081.1:0-3643 GCA_045579305.1 Candidatus Fimenecus sp.
GGTGCTTCTGCTATTATGGTTGGCTCACTTGTTGCAGGTTGTGAAGAGTCCCCGGGTGAAAGCGAAATCTATCAGGGACGTCAGTTCAAGGTTTATCGTGGTATGGGTAGTATTGCTGCTATGAACAATGGTTCAAAAGACAGATACTTCCAGGCTAACAACAAGAAACTTGTTCCAGAAGGTGTTGAAGGTCGTGTTCCTTACAAGGGACTTCTTTCAGACACAATCTATCAGCTTATGGGTGGTCTTAAAGCAGGTATGGGTTACTGTGGTTGTGCAACAATCGAAGAACTCAAGACAAAGACAAAGTTCATCAGAATTACAAATGCCGGTCTTAAAGAAAGTCATCCACATGACGTTTATATTACAAAAGAAGCTCCTAACTATTCAGGAAATATATAATTTAAGGAATTTGAAGATATGTTTGAAAATTTAATTGACTCAATCGGATTTATAAATAACACTGACCCTGAAGTTGCTGCTGCTATGGGTCTTGAACTTAAAAGACAAAGAGAAAATCTTGAGCTTATTGCAAGTGAAAATATTGTTTCTCCTGCTGTTATGGCGGCAATGGGCAGTGTGCTTACAAACAAATATGCTGAAGGTTACCCAGGAAAGAGATATTACGGTGGATGTCAGCACGTTGATATTGTAGAAGATATTGCACGTGACAGACTTAAAAAACTTTTCGGTGCTGCTTACGCAAACGTTCAGCCTCATTCAGGTGCTCAGGCAAATATGGCAGTTTACTTTGCTCTTATTCAGCCGGGCGATACAGTTATGGGTATGAATCTTGCCGAAGGTGGACATCTTACTCATGGTTCACCTGTAAATATGTCAGGTAAATATTATAATTTCGTACCTTATGGTGTTGATGAAAACGGTTTCCTTGATTATGATGCTTTTGAAGCAAAGGCTAAGGAATGTCAGCCAAAACTTATCGTAGCAGGTGCTTCTGCATATCCAAGAACAATTGACTTCGAAAGAATGGCAAACATTGCTCACGGTGTTGGTGCATACTTTATGGTTGATATGGCTCATATTGCCGGTCTTGTTGCAGCAGGTCTTCACCCATCTCCGGTACCTTATGCTGATGTTGTAACATCAACAACTCACAAGACACTTCGTGGTCCTCGTGGTGGTATCATTCTTTGTAAAGATGAAGAATTCGGTATGCAGTTCAATAAGGCTATTTTCCCGGGCACACAGGGCGGTCCTTTAATGCATATTATCGCAGGTAAGGCAGTTTGTTTCGGGGAAGCATTGAGTGATGATTTCAAGGCTTATCAGCAGAGAGTTATCGACAATGCAAAAGCATTGGCAGAAGGTCTTACAAAGAGAGGTATTAACCTTGTGTCCGGTGGTACAGATAATCACCTTATGCTCGTTGACCTTCGTTCAGTTGGTATTACAGGTAAAGAGCTTGAACACAGACTTGATGAAGTTCATATTACTGCTAACAAGAATGCTATTCCAAACGACCCTCAGAAGCCATTTGTTACAAGTGGTGTAAGAATCGGTACTCCTGCAGTTACAACAAGAGGACTTGGGGTAGAAGATATGGACAAGATTGCAGAATTTATCTATCTTGCAGCAACTGATTTTGAAAATCAGAAAGAATATATTACAAATGGTGTTGCAGAAATCTGTAATAAATATCCTTTGTATGAATAATTCATAAAACAAATTCCCTACTGCATAAAATATAAAAAATGCAGTGGGGGATTTTATGAAATTTATTAAAATGCATGGTGCAGGAAATGACTATATTTACATTGACTGCTTTTATGAAACAGTAGAAAATCCATGTGAGTTGTCAAAGGAACTCAGTGACAGGCATTTCTCAGTCGGTGCTGACGGAATAGTGCTTATAAAACCATCAGAAAAAGCAGATTGTTTTATGGATATCTATAACGCTGATGGGTCCCGTGCACAGATGTGTGGAAATGCAGTAAGATGCACCGCAAAGTACATATATGACAACAGAAATAAAAAATCATTTATTACTGTCGATACACTCAGCGGAATTAAAAAAGTTGAGGTTTTGCCTGATGGTTTTAGGGTGAATATGGGAAAACCCATTCTGAATGGCAGACTTATTCCTACACGATATGGTGACAGTGTTGTAAAAGACAAAACGCTTAACATAGATAACAAGGATTATAAAATTACTTGTGTTTCAATGGGAAATCCTCATTGTGTGGTTTTTTGTGATGATGTTGATGCGATTGATTTACACAAAATCGGTCCTCTTTTTGAAAGACACGAAATGTTTCCCGAAAGAACAAATACGGAGTTTGTAGAAATTTTAAACAAAAAACGTCTTAAAATGCGTGTATGGGAAAGAGGAAGTGGCGAGACATTGGCTTGTGGCACAGGTGCTTGTGCTGTTGGTGTGGCATCAGTTATAAATGGAATATGTTTTAAAAATGAGGAAATTACCATTCAGACAATAGGCGGAGAATTAAAAGTCCGCTGGTGTGAAGAAGACAATGTGTATTTAAGTGGAAATGCAGTCAAAGTGTTTGATGGTGAAATATAAAATAAGTAAAAATCTTGTCGGAGGGACATTTATGAAAATAAATGACAATTTCTTGAAAATTCAGAGTTCATACCTTTTCTCAAATATTGCAAAAAAGGTAAATGCTTATGTTGCGGCAAATCCGGACAAGCCAATTATTCGTCTTGGTATCGGTGACGTTACTCGTCCTCTTGCAGATGCATGTATCGAAGCTATGCACAAGGCTGTTGACGAAATGGCAGACGAAAAAACATTTATGGGATATCCACCTGAATATGGTCACAAATGGCTTTTAGATGCTATTAATGAAAATGACTATAAAGCTCGTGGTGTAGAACTTGATAATAGTGAAATCTTTGTTTCTGACGGCGCAAAGAGTGACTGTGGTAACATTGGTGACATTTTCTCAACAGACAACAAGGTTGCAGTTTGTGACCCTGTTTATCCTGTTTATGTTGACACAAATGTTATGAGTGGTCGTTCAGGTGATAAGACAGAAGCGGGTTGGAGCAATATTTACTATATGCCTTGTAGTGCCGAGAACAACTTTTTGCCTGAACTTCCAAAGGAAAAGGTTGATATCATCTATCTTTGTTTCCCTAATAACCCAACAGGTATGGCTGCTACAAAGGATGAACTCAAAAAATGGGTTGACTATGCAAACGAAAACGGTGCTGTAATTCTTTTTGACTCTGCTTATGAAGCATTTATCACAGAAGAAAATGTACCTCATTCAATTTATGAAATCGAAGGTGCAAAGTCTTGTGCAATCGAGTTCAGAAGTTTCTCAAAGACAGCAGGTTTTACAGGTGTTCGTTGTGGTTATACAGTAGTACCACACGACATTAAAGTTGACGGTGTAGAACTTAACGCTCTCTGGGCTCGTCGTCAGGCAACAAAGTTTAACGGTGTTTCTTATATCACACAGCGTGCAGCAGAAGCTTGTTATAGCGAAGAAGGCAAAAAGCAAATCCGTGAAATCATTGCATATTATCAGAACAATGCAAAGATTATCTATAACGGACTTAAAGAGTGCGGATTCACAGTTTATGGTGCAGTTAATTCACCTTATGTATGGCTCAAAACTCCAGACGGAATGAGCAGTTGGGAATTCTTCGACAC
>JAZNLY010000082.1:0-8569 GCA_045579305.1 Candidatus Fimenecus sp.
CCATGATATTATAGATGAAAAAGTGGTCAAAATATTCTTGTCAGCACTTACGGGAAATGCCTACCGAGATATCCCTCGTGAATATGGTGACATTATCCGCGCATCAATATTCAAACAAATGATACTCAATATTTTATAAGCTTTAAATGTTTGAAGTGTCATTCTGAGGAGTGAAACGACGAAGAATCTCAGTAAATAAATATATCAAATTGGTAGAGATTCTTCGCGATGCTCAGAATGACAAAGCTATAGTTTTTTTGATTATAAACAAGGAGTGATTAGTTATGTTATGTCAGAATTGTGGGAAATATGAGGCTACAACTCATGTAAAAAGAATTATAAACGGTGAGAGTGCCGAGGCGCATCTTTGTCCTGATTGTGCAAAGGCTCTGGGCTATAACGATGTTTTTGGTGGTTTCGGAAATACCTTTTCCGATTTGCTCGGCTCATTCTTCGGTGAGCCACAGACAGCGACCTTAAGCTCACGAACAATCCGTTGCGAAAAATGTGGCAACACATTCCAGGATATTGTGAACAACGGAAAAATAGGCTGTGCAGATTGTTACACAACATTCTACGATAAGCTTTTACCATCGTTGCAACGAATCCATGGAAAAACCCGTCACGAGGGTAAAAATCCAACAATCATAAAAACCGAGGTCAATGCACCAGCAAATGAACTTAATGAATTGGAAAAACTTGAAAATGAAATGAAAACTGCAATTGCAGAACAGAATTTTGAAAAAGCGGCAGAGCTTCGTGACAGAATAAACAGTTTGAAGGAGGGGAAATAATATGAGTAGCAGATGGTATTTAGGCACCGGTGAGCAGAGTGACATTGTCGTAAGCACTCGTATTCGTCTTGCAAGAAATATAAGTGAATATCCGTTCCCTAATAAGTTGAATACTAAAAGCAGAATGGAGCTTAATAATATTATTAGGGATGCTATGGAAAGCGACAACCGATACGACCTGCGATTTGTTGAGATGCGAACACTTGCCCGATTTGAGGCAGCGTCCATGGCAGAAAGACATATTATAAGTCCCGAATTTGCATCCGACCTTGACGGCAGAGCATTTATGATTTCAAAGGATGAGGATATCTGCGTAATGCTCAACGAGGAAGACCACATCAGACTACAGGTAATGAAGTCGGGTTTTGCACTTGATGAAGCATACAAGGTTGCGGACGAAATTGACGATATTATCGGAAGTAAACTAAATTACGCTTTTGATGAACGAATCGGCTATCTCACACAATGTCCGACAAATCTTGGTACGGGTATGAGAGCATCTGTTATGCTGCATCTTCCTGCTCTTACAATGAACGGACAAATCCATAAACTAATCAACACTATCTCCAAATTAGGACTGACCTTCCGTGGTGCTTTTGGTGAAGGCACGAAGGCAGTAGGGGATATGTATCAGCTTTCAAATCAGATAACCCTTGGTATTTCTGAAGAATTTGCAATTAAAAATTTAAAAGCTATCACTTTACAACTCTGTGCAAACGAACGTGCAGCAAGGGAAGAACTTTTAAAGACCATCGACACCGAAGATGCCATTTTCAGGGCTTTCGGTACGCTTAAATGGGCAAGACTTCTGTCCACAAAGGAGCTTATGGAAAATCTTTCTCTTGTGCGACTTGGCTCTGTTTCGGGGAAACTGGGTGTACCCATTGAAACTGTCAACGATCTGATGATTTCAATGCAACCTGCAAGTATTAATTCCCGTGCAGGACAAAAACTTCCCGAACAGGAAAGGGATATTGTCAGAGCAACAGAGGTAAGAGCAAAACTGAATTCGTAATTCATAATGCGTAATTTGTAATTTAAGGTGGTAGTTTTTAAAACTACCACTTTTTTTAATGCAGAATTGAAGAGAAATCATAATTTGTAGGGATAAACTAATTATCTTGTCTCCCCTGAAAGGGGAGCCGAGAAACACACATCAATTATCCCTACAAACTCTAATTTATTAAACGAATTGAATCTTTGACTAATTCTGTCCAATAAAAATGCCTATGAAGTTAAACCCAAACTCCATAGGCTTTTTTCGTTTTATATTATAACATCAGCTACCGATAAGTCCTTCTTTAAGTGAAACATCAAAGCCTTGCTCCTTGTATCTGTCGTACATATCATAATTATTTATTATGTTTACAACTCTTCCCACAAAGAATGCGGTTGGTTTAAGAATTCTGGCAGAATTCTTGTAGCTATGACCACCTTGTGCAGATGTTTTTGTGATTACAAGACGATTGAATTCTTTGTTGTCCGTACTACTGTAGGATTTAAAAGTAAGTGTGTCATTTGTGAAATTTATAAGATTATATATGGTTTCATTTTCTTCCAGACGGACATACCCTACATTTTCACCAACCGGTGGAGTGTTGCCGTCATCATCAACAACATTTGATGGTCGTGTTGCTGAGCCTGAAGCGACATAAACAGTACCCTGTGGATTTGTAAGTGTAGCATTATGACCTGTTTTTTCAACAGTTTCTCTGCCATAAATCACATTTGAAACACTATAGTAATGGCTATGTCCGTAAAGGCACAAATCAACACCGAATTCATCGAAGAAAGGTGTCCACAAAAGTCGCAACAACTGATTTTCTGACTCGCGGGAAGGCTTTCTGCCACCAAAAAGGTCGTGGTGCATAACTGCAATTATCCAAGTGGCATCATCGTTTTGTTCCGTTGCGTTTTTCATAAAGTTATAATGTTCTTTCATGGAAACATTACAGGAATCAAGCATAAGAAAAAGCGCATCTCCCTGTCTGAACCAATAGTCATTTGCTATATATGATTTAAAGGTCTGGTCTGCCTCGTTAGGATTAGCAGTATAATATTTATAACCCACGCTTTTTCTGTCGTGATTTCCCACAGAAACCGACAAAGGAAATGATTTGGCAAGAGCTGGTGCACTAAGACCTTTATACTCATTCCGAAGACCTTCCGTAGCCTGGTCACCTCCGGAAACAACTGCATCAATCATATTTCCTTCAGAATCGGCTGTTTTTACTGCATTTTCCAGGACCTCATTCCAGAGAAACGCGGTATCACGAAGCATATTTTCACTTGATTCGTCAGTTTCGGTAATGTGAATATCAGTAACATAAAGTACGGTGCTATTTTCCTTTTCCTCGATAGTAAAAGTATAGGTTTCTGACTTGAAATCACCACTGACGCACTTGTATGAATAATTACCTGCGTCAAGGTCTGTGAGAGTTGCGTACAGACGATTATCTCCCTCAGGAGTCTTTTTTGCACTGGCATTGATTTTTTCACTGCCATTAATGCTTTTCAGTTCAACATATCCCTCCTCAGAGTCAGAATACCAGGCGATTGTCCTGTCGTTATCATCACTACCTACAAACATTGTAACGGCAGCTTTAATTGTTTCAGCTTCCATTTCCCATGCTTTATCCCACATGTCTTTATTGTTGTAGGACATAGCAAAAGAGAATGTTGAAAACTCAAAGAGCATAACAACGACCAGAATAATACACAAAAATCTTTTAGCAATGTTCATATCGTTTCCCCTCGTTTATGAAATCTTACAAATTTATTATACTATCGGCACATTTAAAATGCAAGATAGTGGGAGTATCGTTTTAAAGCAAAAACCCGGTACAGATTTTCTGTACCGGGTCATTTTGTTTGCCTGTTTAGTTTAATTATTAATCAAAGAAGCCTTTTGCACCGAATATGAGATATACAACATCGTTGATACCCTTGAGACCAACATTGAGAGCATTTTCTACGAATGTTGGTTCAGCATCAGGTTCATAAACACCGATATCAACGAGCATTTCATATACTTTATCCATAATTGCTTCATCTTTTTCAACGTCGTTTACTGTTTTTTTAGTCATTTCGTCTGCTTCCCGGAGAATTGCTTCCTGTTCAGCAGTAAGAACATAACCTGTTTCTTCACAATATCTCTCAAGGTCTTCTTTGTACCACTTAAGACGCTTTAAGTTTCTTGCACCATTGAACTGTGGATAGTAGTATTCACCGGCAGGGTCGTCACAACTGTCAACTGTTGTTACATGACCTGTTGCGAGGTTAAGTGCAAGTGAAAGAGCAGTGTTGTTGTGTTCAAGTTCGTGTTTCTGCTCGTAGAAGTACCATGTAGAGTCCTTGTAAAGGCATGTGGAAATGTCGAGTGAGCCATCAGGAGAAAGCTCTCTGCCTTCAGTATCTTCAAATGTTGTTCCGTAAGGTACGAAAGAAGTTCCCGGAGCAGTTGAATCGATGTTGATGATTTCGTCAGAGTTTGTAACAGGACTACTCTGCATAAATCCGAAAAGGCTATAGTCAGCTGTACAAGCACCGAATGGAAGACCGTAACCTGCGATAAATGAGAATGTTGCACCTTCTGCCTCGAGATTTGCAATATTCTTATGAAGTCTTGACTTTGCTGCATAGAAGTTCTCAACTTCTTTTCTTACAACATCTGATGTGATGAATCCTGTTGCCATAACTTCCTTGTATCTTGCCAGAGGAGCCATATTGCTGAGTGATGGAGTTGTTCCGAAAAGCTCTGTGCCGAGAGCTCTTAATGCCATATCAATAAAGTCACGGAGAACTTGTTTTGGAGCCATACGGAGAGCAATATTCACAAAATATCCCCAAGGTTCACCAATAAGGTCACTGATAAGACCGTTATAGAAAAGGTCTGCAGACATAGGTTCGCAATAACTCTGAGTGAGCATATCCGCAATAATTTCTGTACCATCCCAAGCGCCTACGATACCAACAACTCTCTTGATGTGGTTTTCGGCTCTTGTTGGATATGCATCGATATAAGCAGTTGTAATGGACGCACCCATACTCATCGGAACAAGAACAACATTCTTTGCACCAACCTTATTGTTAGCAAGAATTGTTTCAATGAAATCGTGAAGACCTTCAACATTCTTTGATGTATAGGAGAAAGCGCAGTAGTTGAAGCAATAGAGATAATCTTCAAAATTCTCACCGAACTTTTCTCTTGCGATATCTTCACAAGGAATTGATGAATAGAAGCGAGACTTTGCTTCGCTGAATACTTCGCCATTTTCATCCTTTGCACATGGATACTGTGAAACAGGTACAGCGTATCTTGGAGTCACAACTCTTGGATTTGAATTACCGCTTTCATCAACAAGATTGAACTTGAAAAGATTACGGATAATGGTTTTAACATCATCTTCATTTATTGTGCATTTTCTTGTTACAGAAGAAACAAGAAGGTCACTGACAACTCTGAGTATTGCACCAATAGTTGATTTGTCAGAGAATGCCTCATCCATTGAGTTGAAAAGATTCCATCTTGACTGGTACTTTCCTTCTGCGATAAGAGGAGCATAGTTTTCATAATCCTGAAGAGTGCCATTTTCAAAAGCACCTTCAGCTGTATAACTTTCGTCAAAAAGATAGGAGTAACTCTGTCCGATACCTGTTACGAAAACAATAAGACTTTCTTCACTATCTGCGAAGGCGCTTTCAACATCGGAAACAGTTGTAACTTCCGGAGTTTCTTCTCTTGCAGATACAGGAAGAATCGCAACAGATACCGCCATGATAACAGCAAGGAGAATGGATATAAATTTTTTCATTTTCTGGACCCCTTTCGGATACATATATACAAGTATATACTATCACTTATAGTTTTTCTTTTCAATCAAATTTTCAAAATTCTACCTTTTCCCCAAATTCTACTTATACTTTTTTATGTTTTAAACAATATTTTGTTATTATGTTACAAAAGGTTATATTCTCCTGAAAAAAATCACTGATAGCCTTATTTTTTATTTACTTATTTGTTTATAGTGTGATATAATTTAAGAAAGTTTTTCATAAGGTGGGGATATTATGAAAATTGATTTAAGAGATATGAAAAAATTACAGACACTTAAAGGTTGGGGAACGTCTGCTTGTTGGTGGAGTCAATATTGTGCTGACGAAAAGGCAGCAGAAGAAATTGCAGAGCTTTTATACGGGGACACCGGTCTTGGACTCAATATTTATCGTTACAATATCGGCGGTGGCACTGACCCTGAAAATTGTCGTGTCACTAATCCTTGGCGAGTAACAGAAAGCTTTTATAAATATGACCGAGAAAAAGAGGAAGGCAAATACGATTTTACTGCAGATAAAACTGCAATCAGCATGATGAAACGTTGTCTTGACAAGGGTAATGTTGACACTCTTATTGTCTTTGCTAATTCACCTCATTATGCTCATACATCAACGGGTCAGGCATCGGGCAGTTTGCTTTATCATACCTGCAATCTTCCTATGTCAAATTACCGGAAGTTTGCTGACTATTTCCTGACCTGTACACAAGCACTTATCGATATGGGATTTCCTGTTAAATATGTAAGCCCAATCAATGAGCCACAATGGAAATGGGGTGGCAGTTATGTGTGGCAGGAGGGCTGTCATTACGAAACTGAAGAAATGGTTGTCGTCTATCATATTTTTGCCGAAGAAATTATAAAAAGGGGAATGGATGTTAAACTCTATGGCCCTGAAAGTGGCGAAATGATGGGACTTACTCCCGAGTACATAAAGGCAATTACTGCCGACGAAACCATTATGAAGGTAATGGACATTTTTGCTTATCATTCATATCACGATGACAACAATCCAAAAATTCGTCTTGATTTTAAAAAGGAAATTGTTGAAAAATACCCACAGTTCCGTTTTGATATGAGTGAATGGTGTGAATTGCCCAATAAGAGCCACACGAAGGACTTTAAAGGTGCATTGATAACCGCACGAATTATCGGTCAGGATTTAATCTATGCAGGTGCAGAAAGCTGGACATCTTGGGTAGCGGTCAATCAGTTTTCAATCAAAGAAGACGGAAATGACTATTCCGATGCTACAATCACAGCAACAAATGATTTTTCAGATTGGTACGTTGCTCGAAGATACTGGGGCTTTGCACATTTTGCAAAGTATATTCCCGTAAATTCAGTCTGTCTTGATAATGGTTATTTTCCTGATGAAAATAACGATTTTAATGTGTTCTCATTCTTAACACTAAAAGGTGAAACAGTAACAGTTGTTGTAAATGAGGGTGAAGAAAGAGACCTTACAATTGACGGAAACTTTGCTGAGATGAAAATCATTCAGTCCGTTGATGAAGATTATCTTAACGAAATTTATAATGGTGAGTTTAAAGATACAATTACAGTTAAAACGAACAGTATTCTCACAATAATTTGCAAATAACAAGGAGAAGATTATGAATTATCCTAATCCTTTTATACCACAGCGTGCAGACCCTTATGTTACAAAGGGTCCTGACGGGAACTATTATTTTACTGCAAGCTATCCTGCATATCTCAATGTTGATTCAGGTTATGACAGAATAATTCTGCGAAAAAGTGAAACTGTAACAGGTCTTGCAACTGCTGAAGAAAAAACAATATGGAAAGCACATAACGAAGGTGTTATGTCAAAGCATATATGGGCACCTGAAATTCACTATATCGGTGGTAAATGGTATGTTTTCTTTGCTGCAGGTGAAAAAGAAGCAATATGGAACATCCGTCCTTTTGTACTTATGTGCGAGGGACAAGACCCTATGAATAATAACTGGATTGAAATGGGTAAAATGCAGGCAAGTGACGGAGACAACAGGTCATTCACAGAATTTTCACTTGATATGACATATTTTGAAAATAACGGAAAGCATTATCTTGTGTGGGCAGAAAAGCTTGATGACTCATCACTTTTTATGGCAGAAATCAACCCACAAGAGCCTTGGAAATTAATTAGCAAACCAATTCTCCTTACAAAGCCTGAATACGACTGGGAAAAAGTACGTTTTGCCGTTAATGAAGGCCCTGCAGTTCTCAAAACTGATGACAAAGTTTATGTTTTCTTTTCTGCATCAGGTACAGGTGCAGAATATTGCATGGGAAAGGTTTATGCTGACAGAAAAGCTGACTTAATGGATATAAACAGTTGGGAAAAAGATAGTGAGCCTGCTTTACAGACAAGTGATTTGACCGACCAGGCAGGTCCCGGACACAACAGTTTCGTTGTTGACGAAAACGGAAATCAGTTAATCGTTTACCATGCAAGACCGTTTTCACATTTTGACAAAAAATGCGGAACGTATTGTGATGAACCACTTTATGACCCTTGTCGTCACGCAAGGATAAAATTCGTCAATTTTGACGAAAAAGGTACTCCAATTCTCAAGTAATTTTACTTGACATGATTTGACTGTATAAGGTATAATTTTATTGTAAAAGATAACTTGAATTTAAGTTTACATAACTGACGGAAAAAGTGGACAACCACAAGGGAATGTAAACTAAATAAAAGCCGACCGTCTGGGCAATTCTATTTTGTTTACAAAGTGGAATTGCCTTTTATTGTTTTATGGGCAATTCGTAAACACACAAGGAGGAAGAACTATGGAACATAATAACTGGAACGGATTTGTTAAAGGCGTATGGCAGGATGAAATCAATGTTCGTGATTTCATTCAGTGTAATTATAAAGAATATAAGGGTGATGACTCATTCCTTGCTGAGGCAACTCCACGTACAAAAGCT
>JAZNLY010000083.1:0-15517 GCA_045579305.1 Candidatus Fimenecus sp.
AAGTTTCGGGTGTTTCTGTTTTTGCCTTTTGTTTTTTACTCTGGAATTTCTTTGTTCCCTTTTCGATTTCCTCAAGGGTACTCATACCCTGCTTGCGCCAATTCTTGATTGTGCCGTTCATATGGGAAATGTTATTCCACACAAGGCGACCCGTTTTCTTCTCTGCCTTCATAATATCAAAGGCTCTGTGAATTTCGTCGATTGTGTATCCCCAACGAATCCACTCGCAGAAGAGTTCAAGGACTGCAAATGTCGGAGTTGAAGTATCGTTGTTGGTACGCACTGCCAATTCACGGAAAACGGACAATGCCTTATCAGTTTCGTTTATGTAATCGTCGGCAGAAGCCATATCTGTAATACCATTTTCTGCCCAGTATTTTGCGATTTTAAGAAGGTCATTCTGACTTGTATTATCAATGCTTTTAGCGAAGTGCAAAAGGCAGTTTGCCACGTCGGGAGTGATTCCGTAACGGTTGACAACAGAATAGATTGTACATTGCATACTGTAGCCCAATGTTTTGCCGAGAATTTCCTGTGCCTCGTTGAAAAGACGCTTCATAGAGCCATTTTTCTTTAGAATTTTCTCAATTTCTGCCTGACTCGGATTTGTGAAGTGTATTTCAGGAAGCGGCATTTTCACCTTTTCAACAGGTGCGACCTGCTTTTCAGTTTTAACGGTTTCCACAGTCTTAACACTCTTTAAAATGCCGTTATCAGTCCAGTATTCAACACATTCATTAACTGTTGCGAGAGAAAGGTTGCAAATCTTTACGATTTCTTCCGTTGTGATTTCAGGATTTCGGAAAATTGCGATAATAACCTTTAATTGTTCGCCACTTGCGAATTTAAGTCCACGGTCAGCAATTTCCGTCGGCAACGAAAACATTGACGAATAAACCTTTGGCGAAATCTCAAACATACCTTTCACTCCTTTACACATAATACGGGACAATAAGTATATCATAGATTCAATATTTTTTCAATCACAAGATGTAGTGTATAAGTGCAGAATGCAGAGTACAGAACGCAAAACGCAGAACGGAAAACAAAATGCAACGAACAATGTAAATTATAATTTGTAGGGATGATTGAATTTTATATGCAACCGGTAGGGCGGGGTCTTGACCCCGCCGTTGTTGGTTTATATGTCGCTTTTCGGCGGGGTCAAGACCCCGCCCTACCGCTACACCATATTGGTTGTTCTTTAAAATCGCAACGCAGTTCCGACCTTCTGCACTTTGCGTTTTGCATTTTGCACTTAACAGACAAACTCCGATTTGTCACTTATTATTCATTAAATTTATTGACTTTACTGTATTAAAGTTATATAATTATCGGGTATATAAATTTCTTTATAATTTTTGATTTGGAGTGAAATTTATGAGTATTACAAAATCAGTTTTCGGTATGACAAAGGACGGAAAGCAGGTTGACTCTTTCCTCATTGAAAACAACAACAATATGAAGATTAACCTTATCACATGGGGTGCTACTTTACAGAGCATTCTCGTGAAAGACAAGGACGAAAACGAGCTTGATTTATTACTCGGTTTTGACGATATGGAAGGCTTCGAAAATCGTCACGATTATCAGGGCGTTATAGTTGGTCCTGTGGCGAACAGAATCTCAAAAGGCGGACTTACAATTGATGGTGAAAAAGTCCCTGTTACTACTACTCACGGTGATGTGACTCTCCACAGTAACGGTGAATTTTCAACTGCTGTATGGGATGCAATTATCGTTGACTCTGATGCTGTTGAGTTCTCATATTTCAGTGCTGACGGTACAGAGGGTTTCCCGGGCAACAAAAAAGTGACAGTTCGTTACACTCTCACAGATAAAAACGAGATTATCATTGACTACACTGCGGTTTCTGACAAAAAGACTGCATTCAACCTCACTAACCACGCATATTTTAACCTTAAGGGATACCAGAATGGTGACATTCTCGACCACACTCTTTACATAAATGCTGACGCATTCACTCCTATGGGTGAAGGACTTGTACCAACAGGTGAAATCAGGGATGTTACTGGTACTCCATTCGATTTCCGTGAGCCTAAAACTATCGGCAGAGATATTAAAATGGACTATGAACAGCTTGATGCAGGTAATGGTTACGACCACAACTTCTGTATTAATGATTACAACAAGGAGCTCCGTCTTGCAGCAACAGTTACTGCTCCTAATGGTGTAAGACTTGATTGTCTTACAGATTTACCGGGTATGCAGCTTTATGTCGGTAATTTCCTTGAGGGCAAAATCGGTAAAAATAATACTCCAATGGACTTCCGTTGCGGTTTCTGCCTTGAAACACAGTATTATCCCAACGCTACAAACACACCTTCTTTTTATAACTGTGTGTTTGACAAGGATGAAGTGGTTAAAACAAGAACTGTGTATAAAATCACAGTGTGATTTTATACAATGAAATAAATCCTGACGGATTTATGAAGTATCCTATGGATATGAAGTAGCTCACGCTATGAAGTATGCCTTACGGCATATGAAAGGATTTATTTTACTTCATATTTACAGATGGTAAATACTTCATAATCGCAAGATTACTTCATATTGCGTAGCAATACTTCATTAAAAGGATGATATTATGAAAGAGAATAAACTTGCAGATTTATCAATGGATTTAGCAGTAAACACTATTAAATTATGCGAATCTATTAAGGGACATTATTCTTTAACAAATCAATTAGAACGGTCTGTTACTTCAATTGGTGCAAATATCAGAGAAGCAAATTATGCAAGTAGTCGAGCCGACTTTATTTCAAAGTTACACATTTCTTTAAAAGAATGTTATGAAACGGAGTTTTGGTTTGAACTTTTTTTAAAATCACAACTCACGACTGAAGAAGAAATAAAAAACCTATACAATCAATGTGGAACTATTCGAAGAATTTTAGTTTCATCTATAAATACAGCAAAGCAAGAGATGAAATAAATCCTGACGGATTTATGAAGTATCCTATGGATATGAAGTAGCTCACGCTATGAAGTATGCCTTACGGCATATGAAAGGATGATATATTTATGGAAAATACAAAACGAATTTATTTATCAGCACTTGTTTACAACCGTACAGGTGTGTTATTAAGAGTTGCGGGACTTTTTGCCCGTCGTGGATACAACGTTGTGTCCCTTACAGTTTCTGAAACTGAAAGTCCTGAATTTTCACGAATGACTATCGTGTCCGACGTTGAAGAATACAAGGTTACAATGGTTGAACAGCAGCTTTCTCGTCTTGAAGAAGTGATTAAAGTTATTAACCTTGACGAAAGTCAGGCTATTAAATCCGAAATTCTTCTTATTAAAGTTCACGCACTCAATAAGGACAGAAAAAAGGTTCTTAAAACTATCAATGGTTTCGGTGCTCGTGTTATGGACATCGGTCACACTACAATTACTGCTGAAATGACAGGTCTTCCAAGCCTTATTGATAAATTTATTGACAAAATGGAAAAACACGGAATCTGCGAACTTTCTCGTTCAGGTCTTACTGCTCTTGAAAGTGGCGACCGCAATATTAAAGGGGTTGAATAATCATGGGAATGACAATGACACAAAAAATCCTTGCTGCTCACGCAGGTTTGGATAAAGTTGAGGCAGGACAGTTAATCAACGTTCGTCTTGACCTTGTTATGGGTAACGACGTTACAAGTCCTGTTGCTATCAACGAAATGAAAGCAAAGGGCTTTACTGATGTTTTTGACAGAGAAAAAATTGCTCTTGTTATGGACCATTTCACACCTAACAAGGACATTAAATCTGCTGAACACTGCAAACAGGTTCGCACATTTGCAAGAGAATATAAAATCAAGAATTTCTTTGATGTGGGACAGATGGGTATTGAACACGCACTCCTCCCTGAAAAAGGAATTGTAATCAGCGGTGACACAGTTATCGGTGCTGACTCTCACACTTGTACTTATGGTGCTCTCGGTGCATTCTCAACAGGTGTCGGCTCTACTGATATGGCTGCCGGTATGATTTCAGGTATGGCTTGGTTTAAGGTTCCGTCTGCAATCAAGGTTAATGTTACAGGAAAATTCAATAAATGGGTTAGTGGTAAGGATTTGATTCTTCACCTTATCGGTAAAATCGGTGTTGACGGTGCTTTATATCGTTCACTTGAATTCACAGGTGACGGAATCGCAAACTTAAGTATGGACGACCGCTTCTGTATCGCAAATATGGCTATTGAATGTGGCGCAAAGAACGGTATTTTCCCGGTTGATGAAAAGACACTTGAATATATGAAAGGCAGAACCGACCGTGAGCCTGTTATCTTCACAGCTGACGAAGATGCAGTTTATGACGAGGTTATCAATATTGATTTAGGTGAACTTAAATCAACAGTTGCATTCCCTCACCTTCCTGAAAATGCTCATATTGTTGGCGAATTCGATAAGATTTATGTTGACCAGTCAGTTATCGGTTCTTGTACAAACGGTAGAATCGAAGATATGCGTGCTGCAGCAGAAGTGCTTAAAGGCAAAAAGGTCAACGAAAATGTCCGTTGCATCGTGATTCCTGCAACACAGAATGTATATCTCCAGTGTGTAAGAGAAGGTCTTGCTGAAATCTTTGTGGAAGCAGGTGCTGTATTCTCAACACCAACTTGTGGACCTTGTCTTGGTGGTCATATGGGTATTTTGGCTGCCGAAGAAAAGGCAATTTCTACTACAAACCGTAACTTTGTAGGCAGAATGGGACATCCTACAAGTGAAGTTTATCTTGCAAGTCCGTACGTGGCTGCTGCAAGTGCAATTACTGGATATATTTGTACTCCAGAGGAGGTAGAATAATGAAAATTCAAGGCTCAGTACATAAATACGGTGACCACGTTGATACAGACGTTATTATCCCTGCAAGATACTTAAATACTGCTGACCACAAGGAATTGGCAGCACATTGTATGGAAGATATTGACAAGGAGTTTATAAATAAGGTTAAAGACGGCGACATTATGGTTGCAGGTGTAAACTTCGGTTGTGGTTCATCCCGTGAACATGCCCCTATCGCAATCAAGGCTGCAGGTGTTTCTTGTGTTATCGCAAAAACTTTTGCAAGAATTTTCTACAGAAACTCTCTCAATATCGGACTTCCGATTCTTGAATGTCCTGAAGCTTGTGACGATATCCAGGCTGGTGACGAGGTTTCTGTTGACTTTGATACAGGCGTTATCACAAATGTTACAAAAGGCACAAGCTATAAGGCTCAGCCATTCCCTGAATTTATTCAGAATATTATTTCAAAGGGTGGATTGTTAGCATCACTTAAGTGATGCTAACAATAAAAACCTGATTTATCAGGTTTTTACTTCATATTTATCAATGATAAATACTTCATAATTGAAAATTACTTCATATTGCGTAGCAATATTTCATTAATGAAGTAAATCCTTACGGATTTATGAAGTATCTTACGATATGAAGTAGCTTTGCTATGAAGTATGCCTGTAGCATATTATTGAAGAAACATATGTAACACAAATTCCTTTTTCCCATAAAATGTAATGTAAGTTCATTATGGGAAGGAGGAAAAATAAATGTGTAACTTCTTCGGTAACAACACTTGGTTAATTATCATCATCATCTTAATTCTTCTCTCTGATAATAACAATGGTTGCGGTTGTGAGCGCAACAACAACTGCGGTTGTCAGCGCAAGGACTATGACTGCTGCTGCTAATTAAGTGCAAAATGCAAAGCGCAAAGTGCAAAATGAATGATGTTAAATAACAGTTTTGGTGGTGGAGGGAATTTCTCTTCACCACTTTTTTAAATGCAAAATGCAAAGTGCAAAATAAAGGATATTTTATGGAATACTACGAAATTACAAGAGAACCTGAAAAAGCGCTTTTAATCTCCGTTGATACGGGTGATTTTGATGCAGACGCTTCCATAGAAGAACTCACGCTCCTGACGGAAAGTGCAGGGGCTTCGGTCGTTGGTTCAATTATTCAGCGCAAAAGCACTCCCGACGGTGCAACTTACCTTGGTAAAGGTCGTTTAGCCGAAGCAGAACTTTTCTGTCATAATCAGGAAATTGACTTAATCGTCTGTGATGGTGAGCTTACTCCGTCTCAAATACGAAACATTGAAAATGCTACTGATGTCCGTGTTGTTGACAGAACCCAGTTAATTCTCGACATCTTTGCCCTTCGTGCAAAGACAAGTGAAGGTAAATTACAGGTGGAACTTGCTCAGCTTAAATATTCTCTTCCAAGACTTACGGGTAAAGGCAAACAGTTATCCCGTCTTGGTGGTGGTATCGGTACCCGTGGTCCCGGTGAAACAAAGCTTGAGAGTGACCGTCGTCATATAATGAGGCGAATGCACGCTTTACAGGAACAACTTAACGAGGTTGAAAAAAGACGTGGACTTCTTCGTAAAAGACGAGAAAAAGACGGTGTTATCACAGTTGCCCTTGTTGGTTACACAAATGCAGGTAAATCAACACTTATGAATGCTCTTACAGATGCAGGAGTGTTGGCAGAGGACAAGCTTTTTGCCACTCTTGACCCCACTTCGAGAAAACTTTCACTTCCAAACGGACAAGATGTTATGCTCATTGACACAGTTGGTTTTGTGAGCCGACTTCCACACGATTTGGTCAAGGCATTCAAGTCAACTCTTGAAGAAGCAAGTGAAGCAGATGTGATTCTCAATGTATGCGACGCGTCGGACATTCATTGTAGTGAGCATATTGAGATTACCACCGATATTCTCCGTGATTTAGGTTGCAAGGGTGACAACATAATCACAGTAATGAACAAGTGCGACAAGGCAGAAAATGTATTTGACCTGATTTCCTTTGGCAAGACGGTTATGATAAGTGCCTTAAAGGGTGTGAATCTCGATTTACTCCTTCGTGAAATCGAAAAAGTCCTTGAATTAAAGAGTGTTACCCTTGATTTGCTTATTCCGTTCTCAAAGGGTGGCGAAGTGAATTTTATCCGTAACAACGGAAAGATTTTAAGTGAGGAATTTACCGCAGACGGTACAAAACTGAAAGTAATTCTGCCTGCTTCTATGGCAGATAAATATAAAGAATATGTGGTGTAAACTATGAAATTTGAAATTATTAAAGACCAATTTGTAAAAGACGGACAACCTGTTAAGCTCATTTCAGGTGCTGTTCATTATTTTCGTAATATGCCTGACACATGGGCAGATATTTTTATGAAATTAAAGGCAATGGGTTGCAACTGTGTTGAAACTTATTGCGCCTGGAATATGCACGAGAAAATTCCGGGACAGTTTGATTTTACAGGCATTCTCGACATCGGCAAATTCATTAAAATGGCTCAGGATTCAGGACTTATGGTTATTGTAAGACCCGGTCCGTACATCTGCTCAGAGTGGGAATTCGGCGGACTTCCTTGGTGGATTCAGGCTGATGAAGATATGGAAATCCGTTGTATGAACGAAAAATACATAGAAAGATTTGATATGTATCTTGACAGACTTTGTGAAGAAATCAAGCCATATCTCACCACAAATGGCGGCTCTGTAATTATGGTACAGTGTGAAAACGAGTACGGATATTACGGTGACGACAAGGAATATCTTAACTATCTTAAAAAAGGTTTTGAGGACAGAGGAATTGATGTTCCACTTTTCACATCCGACGGTACTTCCATGTCCGACTTGCTTGACGGTACAATTGACGGATGCCTTTCAACTCTCAATTTCGGTAGCCGAGTAGAAGAAAATTTCAAGGCACACGACGAGTTATTCCCGGAAATGCCTAAAATGTGTATGGAAATGTGGAATGGTTGGTTTGATGCCTGGGGCGATGAGCAACACCACACAACATCTGCAGAGGATTATGCAAAAGTTGTTGACGATATGCTTACAAAAGGCAGTCTTAATATGTATATGTTCATCGGTGGCACTAACTTCGGCTTCACATCAGGTGCTAACCACTATGAAACCTTCAAGCCTGACGTTACAAGCTACGACTATGACGCCATGCTTACAGAATGTGGCGATGTGACACCAAAATATATGGCTGTCCGTGAAGTAATCAAAAAGCATATCGGTGAAGAATTGCCCGAAATTCCAAAGGACAGAGAGAAAAAGGCATACGGAAAAGTTACTCTTAACGAAAGTACAGGCTTTTTCACAGCACTTCCACACCTTGCAAAGCCTGTACATTCCGATGTACCGAAATGTATGGAAAAATACGGAAACGGTTACGGATATATTGCTTACAGAACAACTCTCGGCAGAGATTACGAGGACACTCGTCTTTCTTTTGAAAGCCTTGGTGACAGAGCACAGATTTACATAAATGACCAGCTCATTGACATTCTCTATATCAATGACCGACTTGAAACAAAATTCAGTGGTAAAAAAGGTGACGTGCTCACAGTTCTTTGCGAAAATATGGGCAGATGCAACTTCGGCGCAAAAATGATGCGAAAAAAAGGTATCGCAGGCAGATGTCTTTTTGATAACCGAGTGCATTTTAACTGGGAAGTTTACACAATGCCTATGGATAATCTCGGTAATATTCCTTTTGGGAATAAGGAATTCAATGAAAAATCTGCATTTTATCGTGGCTTTATCAACATCCAGAATCCAAAGGACACATTCTTAAAGCTCCCTGATTTCACAAAAGGTTTCGTCACAATAAACGGCTTTAATCTTGGCAGATACTGGGAAATCGGCCCTCAGCAGACACTTTATGTCCCTGCATCAGTTCTTCGTGATGGTGAAAATGAGATTATTGTCTTTGAATCCGACGGATTAAAAGGTGAAGCAGTTGTTGAATTTGTTGACACACCGGTTCTTGGATAAGTGCAACTACATTGTGGCTCATTGTCATTTTGAGGAGCGTTGCGACGAAGAATCTCAGTTGGTAAACATATAACCTTGGAAGAGATTCTTCGCTACTCTCAGAATGACCTACCAAATTGATTAACATTAAAACAAAAAGGAGAGTAGTTCATCCACTCTCCTTTAATTTTATTTATAATACTTTTTAAGTTCGTCTGCCACGCTCTGTGGAATTTTCAGAACACCGCCATGACGCTTCTTCTGTTTACCAAAGTCATATTGGTCAGGTGAAAGTTGTGTATAAACTCCACTTGCAAGGTCATCGGTGATAAATGGTATATAGCCACGATTTCCATGGTATTGGTCAGCAATAACACACCATTTACCCATTTCTTCAAGGAAATATGCCTCAGGTCCTTCAAGTCCGAAGAAGTTTTCAAAGGTTTCAGAATAAATCTTCTCGTATTCCTTGCCGACAAGAGTATCACATTTTTCAAGGATGATAAGCTTATTTGTTTCGTCCTTTGTGAATCGGTAATACATTCCGTTGTCCCACACAATATTTGTGTCAATCAGTGAAGTTTCACCATCGATAAACTTGAATGTAGGTGTAAATTCCTTGAAATCCTTTGTGAAAGTGCCGTAAATTCTCTGTTTACGCTCTTCTTCGCCATCTTCCCTGACATTACTTGCAAAGAAGACAAACCACATATCCTTTTCTTTACAGTAAATTGTTTCCGGTGCCCATACACATCCGGCATCAGGAATACCAACCTCACAAAGTCGCTCATCACTCCAATGAATCAAATCCTCTGACTCCCATACACGGATACAACGGCTGCCGATTGTTGTGAAAGCCTCCCAGTCATTACTGATTGCCAATAAATCCGTCGCAATTAAAAAGTATTTCTTCAGTTTTTCGTCATATACCATGAATGGGTCACGAATGCCTTTTGTACCAAGCTCTGAAGTGAGAATCGGCTCTTCAGACCCGATATCCGTCCAGTGAAGTCCGTCATCACTTAAAGAAAACCAGATATGTTCCTTATCCCCTGACTCACCACTTGTAAAATATGTGAATAAATATGCCATAGTGTTTTCTCCCGTAAATTAATTGCTTTGAGAATTATACCATAATAACGGAAAATTGCAAAGTAAAATCATTACCATTTCATATGCAAATTATAATTTATCGGGATAGTTTAATTCATAGATTATGGTAGGGCGGTAGCTTGCTGCCGCCGAAAAGCAACAGATAATTCAACAACGGCGGGGTCAAGACCCCGCCCTACCACTACGCCATATTGGTTGTTCTTTAAAATCGCAACGCAGTTCCATAATTCTGAATTCTGAATTCTGAATTCTGCATTCAATCGACAAACTCCAATTCAGTTAAAACAAAAATAATACTACCGACAAATTTTCACGAAATTTTCAAAAATAGTTATTGACAAACGCACAGAAATAGTATATACTATCAAAGCTGACGAAAAAAGCATATACTTCGGGGTGTAGCGCAGCTGGTAGCGCGCCACATTTGGGATGTGGATGCCGCAGGTTCGACTCCTGTCACTCCGACCAAAATAGCAGTTTCGACTTATGTCGGGACTGCTATTTTCTTTGTTTTGATAGCAAGGAGTCGAACCTCGTGGAGATTTTTGCGTTAGGAAAACAGAACTAACAAAAAAAACAGACCAAAATCTTTTTATATTTTGTTCTTAATCTACTTTTACTACTTCAACATACCGTGGTATCTACCCATCCAGTATGGAAGAGTGTATGTTGTGGAGCCTTCCATTTCATAAGGTGAATAGGCGCCGTCGAGCCTGAAGGTTAAACTGTTGAACTTATGGAGTGCACGTTCATCAGGCGCGGCAACTTTCCATTGAAGCCTTGATACACTGAGAACAATGCCTACAAGCCTGATAATTTCGCTGTTACTTCTCCAGAACAACGGTTTCACCACATTCGGGTCATAGCTGAGCTCGTTTGTTCCTCCAACTCCGCAATCTTCTTCAAGGTCAAGTTCTTTGATGTCGTCTCGGTTTTCATTTGTTGCAAGATATTTTATTGTTTCAATGGGATGACGTGAAAGTGACCATGCAGCAGTATCAATAAGGCTATTGCCGTAATAGTCTGTCTTTTCCTCATCAGGATAAGCGAGCTGATAGATATAATACCACAAAGGATTTTCACTAAAGCTTATTGAATACCACCAGTCATCAATACCTTCTCTGTAATATGAAAGAAGTTCTTCATCATCCTCCATCTGGAAAAGAAGATAATAAGCAAGCATAGCCATTTCTTCATCGGAATCGTTAAGAATCATACGATATACAGTCTTTATTGTTTCAGTTTCCATAAACGGTCTGAGTAAGAGTGGAATAACCGTTGATACACTTGCTGCGTATTCCATAATAGCCATTTTATAGCGTTCCCAGTTTTGGGTCATTATCGTTGCATATTCGTATGCAGGGTCGAGGGCAGCCATACGATATTCGTCTTCCCATTTCTGATTGCCTGTTACGTAAGCAGCAAGTTTGAATGTTGTCAGAAGAACTGCCGACTGAAGAGGAGCACCTCCTAAAGCCTGACCATTATGGAAATATGTTCTGTTGAACTTGCCCCAGGTTGTAGGCTGACCTGTTCCATCGCAATGTGAATATCCGTTATCAACAAGATGCTGAGCAAACTTTTCCATTGTATTTACAATAAGCGCTTTCAGTTCAGGGTCTTCGTCACCTAGAATATCATAAGCCAACTTGTAAATGAAAAGATGACCGATAACTTCATCTGCGCTTGTGTCACCCTTATACACAATATCAGTTAAATCATATCCACTGCCCACAAGGTCATTCCAGAGTCTTTCCGGTAACTGAGCGGAAGCGTCAACAACAACGCCTCTTAAATTTTCGCCGTGAAGAAGATATTCGTCATCGGATGGGTCCAATGTTGAAACGCCTGTTGCAGTTCCGTCACCATTGTGCTGCCAATAAATATTACCGTCAAGAGCAAAATTTTCTTCCTTGAGTGAATATGTTCTTGCCCAGAAGCCTTCAAGAAGTCTTGTTCTTTTTGCATACTGATTATCTTCTTCAACAGTCGGGTCTTTCCATGAATCAGGATTGAAAACAGAAAGATGGTCAGCAGACATAATGTATGTGCGACGACCGATATTCATATAAGTTTTATTCATTTTTTCAAAAGAATCTGCAGGACTGTTACCAGGGATGTTCTGAGAATAATCTCCGCCTTCAACAAGAGCTTCGTTTGTATAATATTTACCCATATTAAGGTCTGTGACATTACCGTTTCTCTGTGCTCTCACATAGCTTTCTGTAGTGCCTTGACGCATTGAAATATATGTAAGGAAGAGAACAGCCTCTGTTGAAAGAGTTGCAGTTTTTCGAGCTTTTTCAATTTCCTCAGCAGTTGCATTCGGGTCGTCACGAAGAACTGCGTAACGCATAAGCTCACCTGCACCATACATAGCAGTCCACAAACCGTCATTGTCGGTTTCTGACGGAACAAAGTCACCAATCGCTGCATTATAGTATGAATTTGCTACCATACCACGTCTTGCAACATCTTCCTGAGTGTTTTCACTCATAATTGCAGCTTTGTCGGTACCATTCATTTCAACCATTTCAATATGAGTATAGCCTTCAGCCATAACTGTCCAGATACCATTTCCTCCATCAGAGAAAATAGCAAGAATATTTCCGTTACCTGAATCAGCACTGTAAAAATATCTGTCACCCATAAATCGTTGTTCCATATCACGAGAATTAGTTGCTTTGTTATCTGTACGAAGAACACCGTAATCAGTAATTTCCCATACTGCACCGTCAGCAGTAGTTACGGTTTTAGCATCCTGATAAGTGCTTTCATCCTTCACAGCAGCAGGAACGTCTGCACTGTCACTTTTTTTGTAACGAGTAACGATTTTCTGAAGAACATCATTTTCCTCTTCAGCTTCACCGTTGTAGTCAGTCTTTCCCTTGTTTGATTCTTTGATTTTTGTAGGTGTATTTGTTACTGTGAGAACAGCAGAAGAAGTAAGTCCGTCGGAAGTCTGTGCAGTAACAGTGACGGTTCCTTCCTTGAGTGCTGTTACCCTGCCCCATTCATCAACAGAAGCTATCTCGTCTGGTTCCGTACTCCATGTGAGAACTCTGTTTGTAACATCGGACGAGAAAACTGCTTCAACAGTTCTTGAATCACCTATGTCCATTTCCCAGTTCTCAGGAACAACCAATCTCAGTGTGTCTTTGTCCTTGAAACTAAATGCGAAAGCGGGAATACACGCTGACCATAGCATAACGATTGAAAGAATTAATGCAATTAATTTTTTCATATTTATCCTCCTAAAAATTAACGACATATCAGGATGTTATTTACAATGTGATTTTAACATTGGCATAAAATAATTGCAATAGTTTTGACACAACTAATTCGCACTGTAAAACTATAATTCGACTCCTGTCACTCCGACCAAGGGATTTCCAGTAGGAGGTCCTTTTCTTTTTCTCTGTTTCTTTTTCATATAACGAGTCGAACCTCATGGAGGTTTTTGCGCTTTTAAAAGCATCGGTAGAATTGTAAAAGAGTACTTAGTATAAAAATTACCACTTCCGAAAATCTGCAACAGCCTGAAAACTGTTGCTTTTTTATTTGTGAGTGGTATAATCTTTTTATGTTAAAGTACTATTATGAAAGAAGTGGAAATATGGTAAAAAACTATGATGCTGTTGTTATCGGTGCGGGTAACGGCGGACTTGTGGCATCAGCTCGTCTTGCCAAAGAGGGAAAGAAAACGTTACTTATTGAACGTCATAATCTGCCCGGTGGTTTTGCAACAAGCTTTGTAAGAGGCAGATTTGAATTTGAAGCATCTCTTCACGAGCTTTGCGGTATCGGCTCAATTACAGGAAAATCACCGTTACTTCAGATTTTTAAAGAGGTCGGTGCAGCAGATAAAATAGAATGGGTTGCACTTGATGAAGCATACAGATTGCTCACATTGGACGAAAAGGAAAAGTGCGACTATTTAATGCCTTTGGGTAAGGAGGCATTTATCAACAAGCTCGAGGAATACGACCCGGGCTCTGCTCCTGTAGTTACAAAGATTTTTGACCTTATTGTGAGTATTGAAAAAACTTTGGATTTTGTAAGCAACATTGAAGACTTCAAGCCATCAATGATTAAAGAGATTTTTTCTGAGCATACAGATTTTCTTAAAGTTGCAAACTATTCTGTTGACGAAGTACTCAAATCATTCGGAGCAAGTCAGAAAACAAGGGATATTCTTAACGGATATTGGTGCTATCTTGGTCAGCCTACGGATGAGCTTAATGTTATCCACTATTTCACAATGCTCCACTCATATATTATCGATGGTGCTGTTATTCCAAGAGGCAGAAGCCACCAGATAAGCACTGCTTTGCTTGAGGCATTTACCGAAAATGGTGGTGAGGCTTGGTTTAACACAAGTGTTAAGAAAATCAATGTTGAAAATGGCGTGGCAACAGGTGTTGTTCTTGATGATGGTACACAAATCAATGCAAAGGTTGTTATTTGCAATGCTTCACCATATAACGCATTTACAAAACTTATTGATGAAAATGCTATTCCTGAAAAACTCAAAAAGGAAGTAAATGCTAAGACCTTGAGTGCAAAGGGCTTTGCAGTATTCTTGGGACTTAATCGTTCCGCAGATGAATTAGGTCTTAACAACCACACTTATTTCATTTATCCTACTAATGATAACAGAAAATGCTACGAATTAAGCAAAAAGCTTGAAACAAATGATGTTCAGGCAACTGTTTGCCTTAACAGAGCATTTGACGATTGCTCACCTGAGGGCACAAGTATCCTTTATATGACTTCAATTTTTGCAGGAAATGAATGAAGCAAGGTTTCTGTTAAGGATTACCATAGAACAAAAATCGCTTTTGCAGAAAAAATGATTGATAATTTTGAAAAAGCAACCGGTGTTAAAATCAAGGATTATATTGAAGAAATTGAAATTGCAACACCAATGACTTATGCCCGTTATACAGATGCTCCTGCAGGTACTATTTACGGATACGAGGCAAGTAAGGAAGACGGTATCGTTAAAAGAATCGTTTTTGATATGATAGATAAGGGTATCCCCGGACTTTACTTTGCAGGTGGCTATACTACAAGACATATGGGTTATTCACCAAGTTATACAACCGGTGATATGGCGGCAAAGGCTGCTATACTCGCTATGAAAAAGGAGGTAAAGTAAATGAGCAAGAAAAAGTTTTCTGTTAACGGCACTTTCAAGGATAGTGTCAATACAATAAAGTTTTTAACAGAGAGAAAACAGTTTATAAACAGTGCTGATGCAACTTTACCAACCCGTACTGATGACTTTGGTGTAAATAAAGTTGCAAAAAGCCTTCATCCTAAAGTGCAGAAACTCATAATCAGCAGAATTGAAGAGCATAAGGATATTGCAAAGAGTTATTATTTCAAGAGTGAAACAGAACTTGCATATTTCAAAGCAGGTCAATACCTTACATTCAAGCTTGAAATAGGTAATTCCGTTGTTACTCGTTCATATTCAATAGCATCCTCCCCTGCCAGTGCGTTAAATGGTGAATACCAGATTACTGTTAAACGTATCAACGACGGATTTGTTTCCGATTATATTCTCGATAACTGGAATGTGGGAGATGAAGTTATCGCT
>JAZNLY010000084.1:0-6041 GCA_045579305.1 Candidatus Fimenecus sp.
TTCTTGCAACTTCAAGAAGGTCTTCCTGTGTTTCGTAACGAAGTCGGCTCTGCCAGAATCCCGTTGCCCATTCAGGCATTTCAGGGGCATAACCGGTCAAATCAGAGAGTGTTGTACAAACCTCTTTAGGACTACCTGCCATAACAACAAAGTCCATAAATCTACAACAATCACAACTCCAACGAGTACGGTTGTTAGACAATTCACAAAGACCGGTCGACGGATTATTCCACAAGAATCCATATCCCAAGGAAGAATAAACATAAGGAATAGTGCATTTTGCATTCACATTACGGATATCAATTGACGAGCCTTTAAGGTCAAATTCGTTGTCCCAACTGTGACCTAAACCAAAGAAATGCTCGTTTTTGTTGGGTTCAAAGGTAACTCTTGCCGTCCAGAGTCCACTTCCCTTGTTATCAAAGTGACGGAAATTACTGTTGAATGTAAGTTCCGGCTTTTCCTCAATAATTTTCTTGTCATTTGAGTAGAAGGTGAGCTTTCCGTTACCTTCAATTTTAACTTTTAATGTACCACAAGTAAGCGTGGCGTGATTATCAAATTCTTCAATCTGAGCTTCAGCACTCTGTGGCATAAGAGTGTAGTTTTCATCTATAACCTGACAATCGGGAAATGATTGAAATCGAATTGCATTATTACCACAAGCGCTGATTCTGATAAGCTCCGTATATCGCATACAAAGCAACGCATTGTCCTTTATAACAAGATTATTCACCAGGTCATCTCCCTTTATTTTCTATAATAACTATCTAATTGATTTTTGGTAAGCTTGCTGCTGCAACAGACTGACCTACACGACGTGATTTTTCATCAGGAATATGAAGTTCTATCTTCTTTGCAAGTTCAGGGAATTCCTTGTCGAGAACCTCTTGTGCACGGGACAGAAGAATTTGTCCGCCTTGTCCTGATGTAACTCGTCCCATAATGAGAACGTGCTTTATATCGTAAAATTCACTATAATAAGCGATTGCATAACCGAAATAGGCACCGATTGTGTCATAAATATCTGCTGCGTTCTGGTCACCTTTTTCCATAAGTTCCTGAACAACTTTAAGTTTTTCAGCAGGAGAAAGGCTCTCTTGGAGTTCGATTCCTGCATAAGGTGCAAGCTTGATAACGCCATCCTGTGAGAAATACTTAACACCGCATCCGTAGTCGCCTGACCACTCATCAACCATTGCTTCCTCATTAAAATCACAAGGAACAAATGCAAGTTCATTAAGCCAGCCTGTGATATTGCCGTCAGCGTCAATATATCCACCAGCTTCACTTGTACCCATAGCAATACCCAAAACTGAATTGTCATTAAGGTCCATAGCACCCGCAAGAGCTGTAACATCACCATCATTTGCTACTTCAACAGGAATATTTTCACCAATTTCCTTTGCAACATCAAGATAGATATTTTTAATTCTCTTGTCATGGTCTTCTTTACTTACTTTGAGGAAAAGAGATGCAATTCTTGTCTTATTCTCAATATAAACACCTGCTGATGAAACACCAATTGCATCAACTCTTGGCATTTTTGATGCTGCAGTTTTCATAGCCTCAAGAATTCCCTGATAATGATATTCAGGGTCAGAGTTAAGTTTTGGAAACCAAACAACTTCTTCTGAATAAACGCTTTCACCATCAATAACAGCACTTACCTTTCTGTCACTACCACCTGCATCAAAGCCGATACGACAACCGTCAAGATGTCTGCCAACAGATGAAGAAATGTAATAATCTTCAGGTGCGTCCTCCAATGAACAGACTACAACCTCAAATGGATTTTCGAAAACTTCTGCCATATAATCCTCATCGAATGCACGGATGCCGCCAGGAGTATAAGCTTCTTTGATTTTATTGCCTACAACTTCACTACCTGCAATAAAAACCTTGTAGCCACCTGCTATCCACAAGAGTGATTTAACGATTCTTTCGATAAAACGGAAGTTTTCTTCATCGTGACCTGTACCATCAGGATAAATTCTTGTTTTATATGTACTGATTTGTCCTTTATTTCTCTCAATTGCAACAATAACATCCTGACCACTTTCTTTAGTTGCTTCTCGCATTTCACGAACAACAACTGATAATGGCTCAAAATTCGGGTCAAGTTTTGCCTTTACTTTAAGATTCATATTTCAATTCTCCTCCGATAATAGTTTTCTTAACATTAAACTGACTGTCTGTAATTATAATGTCAGCATCTTTACCTATCTCAAGTGAACCTTTGTTTTTGTCAATGCCAATAACTGTAGCAGGATTCAGAGATGCACAGTTTACACATTCATAAAGTGGAATATCAGAACTCTCATAAACATTCCAGACACCTTTATTAATCTGTAATACGCTACCTGCAATTGTACCGTCTTCCAATGTGCAGATTGTACCATCATAAATGATTTTCTGACCACCTAAAGCATATTCACCGACCGGCAAACCACCTGCAGGCAAGCAATCTGTGATAAAACAGAGTTGTCTGCCCTTAAGCTTCCACAACATATTATAAAGTGATGCGTTTACATGAACGGTATCTACAATGAGTTCAACGCTCACATCTCTATTAAATGCTGCACCAACAACACCGGGACCACGATGAGTGAGTGGAGTCATTGCGTTGAAAAGATGTGTTGTATGCTTAACCCCTGCATCGATACCTGCCATTGCTGTTTCATAATCAGCTGATGTATGACCCATTGAAATAACCACATCTGTATCACGACAGATTTCACGAATTGCAGCAAAATCCTTTGTGTCCTCTTCGGGTGCAAGAGTGATTATTTTAATGATATCTGCATATTCCTTTACGAAAGAAGCATCAGGTTTAAGTATGTATTTTGCATCCTGAGCACCTTTTTTGCTTTCACTGATAAACGGACCTTCTGCGTGACAACCTAAAATTTCACTTCCGTCCCAATTTTTGCTTTCTTCTTTTAAATCACGACAAACCTCAAGCGCTTTACGGATAATACTCATATCTTCCGTCATTGTTGTTGGCAAATAGCCGATAACACCATTTGCAAGAAGTCCTTTCGAGATTATACGGATACTTTCCTCATCACCATCGCAGACATCCTTGCCAAGATATCCGTGAATGTGCAAATCAATAAGACCCGGAGCAACATAGCCACCATTTGCATAGATGATTTCTGTATTTTCAGGAATAAGATTCTGAGGAACTACTCCTTCTATTTTATCGCTATAAAGCAAAGCACAGTTTTCTGTAACTCTATCCTTAAGTATAATTTTGCCACCTACAATAGCCTTCATAAGGTTTCACCTCCTTTTGCATATATATTAAAATTTTATCAAAAACAAAAATCAGTTTCAATAGTTTTTCATCATATTGTTGACAAAAAATAAAAACCTTGTATCAAAAATATACAAGGTCATTTTTATTAAACAAATCACTTTAATCTGATATTACTGATGGAATAATACATCATCACAAGTCCTGCACTGAATAACGCACCACCGATAATATCCGTAATCCAATGCACACCTGAAACCAGTCTGCCTATTACCATAAAAAGAATAAAGGCAACAATCACAAAATCTACACAGTTTTTCAGAATTATATTCTTTATACGGGAATTCAACTGCATTATGGCGGTTGGCATAACACACATCACAAGCATAGTTGTTGATGATGGATATGACGCCTCCAAAAAGCCATTAATCAATACCGGTCGATAATTCACAACGATTTTTTCAAAGAGAAGATATACTATAATCACTGCAGTATAGAATCCCCCCAGCACAAGAACATCATAGTCTACTTTAAACGGATTTCTTCTCTTAATCATCTGAATAAATCCAAACGCACCAAATCCCATACATACAAAAATCGGCACTAATCCCAACCAGTCAGTGATAGTGTATAAGGTCATATTTACGCCTGTAAGGTTGTGAAAATATCCATTGATTATTGCAAAACCTACACTTGAATCCCGTGGTCCGATTGCTTTTACATCAATGAATTTCACTGCCACTGTCCACAAAACAAACAACAGAAGCAAGCATATTGAGATTCCAAAATACCTTTTAAATTCTTTCTTCATTTTAATCATCCTTTTATTTATATTCAGCTTCCACCTGAATACAATTTTAAGATAAGGTGATGAAATTATAAAGAAACAAGGTGTCACATCAGCGACACCTTTCGTAACATTACTATTTTTTTATCATAAATACCTTGATTATAAGGAATATAAACAGAAATACTGCCGCATATGGTTGTGGACTGATAATAAAGAGTATTACCCCTAAGGCATTTAATATCAAAGACATTTTATTCTTGCTTTGTTCCCAGAAGCTTTTGTGACAATTCTGTAAAACAAGTGTCAGAAGTCCCCACACAATAATTCCGGTTACCACAACAAAATATGCGATTTTCATATATAAGGCAATATCGGTCAGCTGTAACAGTGAAACTTCTTCTACTATCCCATTACTTTTCTGTGCAAAAATCGGTAGAAAAAGAAACATTATCGCACTCAAATCAAGCAGACCAAATGTCAAATCCCTGAAATTATTGGTTTTTTGTTTACTGTCTTCTTCGGCTATTGACAAAACTTCGTCTCCGGACAAAAGCTCATCTATCGTTACCGAGAAAAACTTTGAAATTGCTTTAAGTGACTCTATACCGGGATATCCCCTGCCTGATTCCCATTTGGAAATAGCCGTACGCGACACAAAAAGTGCTTCTGCAAGTTCTTCCTGTGTCAGACCTTTATTCTTTCTTAATTCCTGTAATTTTTCATTAAATTCCATAATATTACCAGTAAATAAAGAGTATATTACCCAATTTTTTTCATTCAATCATCACTATGTGCTTTTTCCTTTTAAACAGATGATATCATCTGCTGATAATTTGATTTTAGATAATCCGGTAAACTATCAACAATTTTTTGAGACTCATCTCTTTTACCCTCAATAGCATATGCAATAGCTAATACATAGTTTCTTTGAGGATTATCTGCCGGACTATATTTAAAGGATTTATCAAGATAATCATGCGATTTTTCATAATCCTGACATGATAAACAAACAGTACCCATATCATAATAGATTTGACCCATATTTTCAAGTTTTACAGCATCATTCTCATTTTCAGAATATAAATCAAGAGCCTTATTATAATAATTTAAAGCCTTTATGTTTTCCGATTTTCTCTGTGCAAATTTTGCAGTACGATAATATGGATGAAACCCTATAATAAACTTAAAATCAAAATCATATTCAAGCATTTTATCATAGTATTTATTCATTTCTTCCTCATTTTCAAGAAACTCATAACAAAGTCCTGTAAAATAAGAAAGTGCAAAGCTATCAAAATCATTAAAGCAGAATTGTTCAAGCATAAGCAGTATTGCAAGACCACCATTAAAATCTCGTTTTGATATTTTTATCAAGGAAGCAGCAAGGTGAATCTGTGCTTCCGGTGACTCGTCAAATGCTGACAAAAATACTTCGCCAAATGCATTTCCATGTATTTCACGCCATTTTATATAGTTCTCATTGTCTAATGCATATTCCTGCATTGAAGAAAGAAATTCGTATGCTTCCACTTAAATCACCTCACAGAAATATTATAATTATTACAATATTACAAGTCAAGTTTTACATTTAAGTTATAATAAGCTTACAAATTGGTCAAAACATCATCACCTTGCTTTCCTTAATGTGGTGACAACGTACTGCGTTTCTTCCCACTTATAAATTTGACTATTCGTTCAGTGAACAGTCAAATTTATAAACCAGTTAACAGCCGCAACGCATCTGACGAAACACGGTGTCGCAGGGTAAAATCATATTTAAGAGAAAACAAAAAAACCACCCGATTGGATGGTTGTTTTTGTTGTGTTTACAGAACGGAATGAGACCCCCTGTAAAATCAGAATTTTTCACTTCTGTGTCTTTCCGTAAGAAAATGAGCTTCGGAGCCATCTTCGGGATATAAATAATCACTGAATGATATGGGACCAATTTCCAAAAGCTTTTCTAATTCTTCCTTATTAAGTAATACCACC
>JAZNLY010000085.1:0-10458 GCA_045579305.1 Candidatus Fimenecus sp.
CCAAGCACAGCAGGACTTATAATTGCAGGTGAAGTAATTAAGGATTTAATGAATAATGAATGACAAATTGGAGTTTATCGATTGCATTCTGAATTCAGAATGCAGAATTCAGAATTATGGAACTGCGTTCCGATTTTAAATAACAACCAATATGGTGTAGCGGCAGGGCGGGGTCTTGACCCCGCCGATTTATTCATATAACAAATCGGAGTTTATCGGTATCTTTGCCTCCCTCTGACGAGGGCGCGAGTGTCCGGTGGACGCTGAATTAGCGCTGTCTGAGCCGGCAGGCGAGTAATGAGGTGTCTGCGATAGCAGACGGAGGGAGAGAAAGTTAAAACTAGTGTATTAACTACCCCTCAGTCAACTTCGTTGACAGCTCCCCTGACAAGGGGAGCCAAGAACATAACTATAAGTATCCTGATAAATTATAATTTGTTTTTTCACTTTTAACAATTTATTCATTGACTTAAAAATTATAACAGAGTAAAATATTGATAATACTTTTTTAAAAGACTGATTTTGAGGTGTATTATGAGTCTTGTTGAAATTCGTGATATGTACAAAATTTATAATCCCGGTGAAAATGAGGTTCGTGCCATTGACGGTGTGAATCTCACTATTGAACACGGTGAATTCGTTGCAATTATCGGTCAGTCAGGTTCGGGTAAATCAACCCTTATGAATATGATTGGTCTTCTTGACGTGCCTACAAGCGGTAAATATCTTCTTAACGGTAAGGATGTTGATGGGCTCACTGACGACGAGCTTTCCGAAATCCGTAACAAAGAAATCGGCTTTATTTTCCAGGGATTCAACCTGATTACAAGCCTTACTGCCGTTGAAAATGTTGAGTTGCCACTTGTTTATCGTGGTATGAAGAAGGAAGAACGGAACAAGCTTGCCATTGATGCTCTTAATCGTGTTGGTCTTTCCCATCGTCTTGACCATCTTCCAAAGCAGATGTCAGGTGGCCAGCAACAGAGAGTTGCTATTGCACGTGCAGTTGCAGCCCGTCCTCCTATTATTCTTGCTGACGAGCCTACCGGTAATCTTGACTCACATTCAGGTGTTGAGGTTATGAAAATCCTACATGAATTACACGAGGAAGGTCGTACAGTTATTCTTATCACTCACGACAACGATATCGCAAATGAGGCACAGAGAGTTATCCGTATTCAGGACGGACAAGTAATTTCCGACGTTATGAACAGATAATGTTTTTTGTGTTGGCTTATAGCAATCTTAAAATAAAAAATATAAAAAATCATAAAGAAAATGTTGCTAAAAGTGTAGCATTTTCTTTTTTTTTATGTTAAAATTTTATGGATATTTTATTTTTCAAGGAAGGACGAAGAAAATGAAATCAAAAAATAACTTCAAAAAAATTCTTTGTGTAGTCCTTGCTGTAGTGATTGCAGTTGTGGGTATTCCATTCTCAGCTGTTGCAGCAAGCAAAGAAACTGTGAATTTTGCTATCCTCAGTGATACACACTATTTCGCAGATGCAGCAATGGGTGAAACAGCAGAAGACAAACAAGAGTTTGTTGATATGATGTTACTCAACAACTCAACAACCGGACTTGCACCTGCAATTCTGGATGCAGCATTGGCAAACCTTGCTTTAAAAGCAAAGAACGGCGAAATCGAATTTGTTCTTATGCCGGGCGACCTTACAAGAAACGCTGAATATGCAGGTCACAAGGAGCAGTCAGAAAAGCTTGCAAAATTTGAGGCTGAAACAGGTATTCCTGTATATGTTATCAATGGTAACCACGACATAAACAACAACCGTTCAATGACTTATGACGGTGAAGAATTACTTACTTCAAAGAAGCATCCTGAACTCCGTGACGAGCTTGATACATCTCCTGAAGAATTCGAAGCACTTTACAAGAATTTCGGTTTTACTGCTGAAGGTGACGGATACTACAGCCGTTACAAGGCAAAGGCTGATAATTCAGAAGGCTCACTTTCATATGTTACTGACATTAATGACAACTATCGTCTTATCGCTATTGATGCTATGATGTATTCACCAGACACAACCGATTCAGGTGAAGCTGAGCAGGAAACAGGCGGTAAGATGTCTGAAGAATTCCTCAACTGGGCAGTAGCTGAAACAGAAAAGGCTGTTAAGGATGGCAAAACTGTTATCGGTATGTGCCACAACAACATTATCCCACACATGGAAACACAGGTTGATATTCTCGACCAGTTCGTTCTTTTCAACTGGCAGGAAGTAGTTGATGCTCTTGCAAAAGCAGGTATGAACTATGTTGTTTCAGGTCACTCACATATGCAGGATGTTGCATCATATGTTACTGACAGTGGTGACGAGGTTCACGAAATCACAACATCTTCAATTCTCAGCTATCCTAATATGTACAGAACTGTTACTATGGATACATATGCAACAGGCAGAGTTGAATGTGAATACCGTACACATGACGTTGACGAAACAATCCCTGTATACATCAATGGTGTTGCTCAGCCAAAGCCTTTCAGAAACCAGGCATGGGCATACAACTTCGGTGGTTCAGATGTAAAGAACTTTGTTACAAATCTTCTTCAGTATCAGCTCCGTTATGGTTTTGGTAAGGATGTAAGAGATGCAGGTGGTTTTTACAATTATCTTACAGGATTACTTGACTTTGATGAGCTTATGACTGACCTTATCGGTAACGAAGCTCTCGGTGGTGTTACATCATTTGCTGTTAAAACATTGTTACGTTCTCTCTGTAATCAGCTTGAAAAAGCTTATCTTACTGACTATGACGCAACAGTAGAAAAGGTTTCAGGTATTCTTGATACTTTCCTTGACCTTGAAATTTCTGACGAACCTTCAACAATGTTTAAAGATACTCTTGGTTTCGGCAGTGAAGGTGACAAGGGTACAATAAGCGACCTTGCTTCGTCAGTTCTTGCTTATCACACAGCTAACAACGAAGACCCTAAGAATGACAAGTTCCTTATGAGTGCTCTTGAACGTTTTGACAATGGTGAAAATGCTGAGCTTATCGTTGACTGTCTTTTCGAGATGATTCTTCAGGAACTTCTTGTTGACAATATTCTTAAGGAAATCAAGATTGACCCTGTTTCACTTGGTATCAGCTATGTTAACAGTGATGTTGTTAACTCAACAATTGATTATATCAACGAAATCGTTGGTGACGACGGACTTCTCTCACTCAGCCTTACTGATATTGTTTCAATCGTTATTGCTCTTGGCGTTTTAGATGGTGAAACAATTACTGAGGTTGTATATGGTTTCCTTGACGAATACCTTACAGATAGTCAGTACGACATTATCGACCAGGAATTCTACAGAATTATGAAGGACTTCACTCACGACGAAAACCCCGGCTATATGGCTGACCACGAAGGTAAATTCGTTGTTGACGGTCCTGTGGAAGTTCCGCTCAGTCAGAAAAACTTAAGAATTCCTTCACACATTTCTGTTACACTCGGTGAAGATGCTGCAACAGAAAGAAATATCAGCTACTATACAAAATACAGCATTACAGATACTGATATCCAGATTGTTCCTTATTCAAACAATCCTGATTTCAGCAAGGGTACAACAGTTGACGTAAACATTGAAGCAGATTGTGATGTTGAAACATTACGTGAATGGCCTGCAATTGACTTGGGCTTTATCGGAATTATCTATCATAAAGAAGATGTAAATCGTCACTATGTAAGAATTTCAGGACTTGAGCCTGACACAAAATACTGCTACCGACTCGGTGATGCAGACAGAGATTGGTGGAGTGAAACAGGTATTATTGATACTGCTGACAACTCTGATAAATTCAGTTTCTTCCATATGACAGACCCTCAGTCAACAACTGAAAAGCAGTATGAAGAGGTATTTGCTCCTGCAGTTGAACTCGCATTCAAAAATCACAGTGCAGACTTTATTCTCGGCACCGGTGACTATGTTGACGATGGAAGAAGCTTTATCCAGTGGCAGAGAATGTTCAATTCAACAAATGCACTTATGAACACTGCATTTATGACAGGTGCCGGTAACCACGAAGAAAAGGGTGACTATGCACTTGACTATTACTTCACATTCCCTAATGCTCCTGAACAGGATAAGATAACCGGTGTTTATTATTCATTCGATTACAACAATGCTCACTTCGTAGTGCTCAATACAAATAATCTCGGTGATGACGATGGTCTTTCAGCAGAGCAGATTGAATGGCTTAAGGCTGATATGAATGCTTCGGACGCTAACTGGAAATTCGTTGCTCTTCATAAAGCACCTTACTCAAACGGCTCACACTATGACGACGACGATGTTATCGCTATCCGTGAACAGCTTATGGGTCTTATGCCAGAGCTTGGAATCGATATTGTTTTCCAGGGTCACGACCACGTATTTATGCGTACTGATGTTATGAATGACAACAAGGTTGTTACAACAGAAACCAAGGATATCACATACAATGGCCTTGATTACACAGCAAAGGTAAATCCTGCAGGTACAATCTATTCAATCAACGGTACAATCGGTGTTAAACACTACAAGGCAAAGCCTGTTGAAGAAACAAACAAGCTCTTCCCTATCGGTGAAACTGTTCTTTACCTTGAAGTACCATCATATTCATACATCCAGATTGACGGTGACACACTCTACTTCGACTCATATGCAGTCTATGGCGACGAGGAAGAAAGAGTTGACCAGTTCGCAATCGTAAAAGACCTTACTGATGCTCCTGACGAACCAACACAGGATACAGAAGAAACAGGCATTCTTGCATTCATCAAGAAGATTGTTTCAACGGTTTGGTCAATTCTCAGTAAGATTTTCGGATTATAATCGTAAAATCATAATAAACAACAAACAGGCGGGGATTTTTCCTCGCCTTTATTGTTTTATCCGACGATTCAAATGAATGTCATCCGGGCAAATTGGAGTTTGTCTGTTAAGTGCTAAATGCAAAACGCAAAGTGCAAAATGTCGGAACTGCGTTGCGATTTTAAAGACCAACCAATATGGTGTAGCGGTAGGGCGGGGTCTTGACCCCGCCGTTGTTGAATTATCTGTTTATTTTCGGCGGCAGCAAGCTACCGCCCTACCATAATTGATGAATTAAATTATCCCCGATAAATTATAATTTATCTTTAGGGGGCAATATCATTTACCTTGCAGAGTTCAATAAAACAATGAACCCTTACTTTTTCAAGGTTAAATATTATTGTTTTAATCCCATTATTTTTCAATTACCATATTGTAAAGTGAAAAAATAAATGATAAAATACATACAATGAATGAAGGAGTGATTTTATGAAAAAGAAGATTCTCATTGGAATTATTGCCATTCTGATTGTTGGTATTGTTGTAAGTATACCTTCTATGATACACAAGAAGGATTCAAAGGATACTGAAGATTTTTTCAATGAAAATGTTGCTTTGGTGGGCTATGAGAATTCTGTTGACACTGCCATTCCACAGACTGAGCTCTACAATATGATTCAAAGCCATTTTAACACTCCTCTCCCGGAAGGCAAAACCGAGAAAAAGGCTATTATCATCGGCTATGATGGTTGTCGTGCAGATATACTTAATGTAAAAGAAAAGGAAAACAGCGGAATTTCTGCTATGCTCGACCTGGGTGCATCACTTAATCTTTCATACTGTGGTGGTGTAAAATATCCTGCAAAGAACACACAGGACACATCAACTGCTCCGGGCTGGTGTTCAATTCTCACAGGTGTCTGGGCGGACGAGCACGGTATTACTGCAAATGATATTACAAAATCTCTTGAACACAAAACTCTTCTCACAAGTCTTGTTGAGGATAATGTTATAGACAGTTCTGTTTTCATCACAAGATGGAAGGGACATTTTGACAGAAAAAACGCAACATACCTTGAAGAAAAAGCATATTGTGAAGAAAACAATATCAATGTTACATTCGAAAGATGCAGTAATGACAAGGCTTCACATAAATATACTCTCAACGCAATCGGTGAAGAGGATTGTGCAGACTTTATCTTTGTAATTTATGAGCCGACTGATAGTACCGGTCATAATAAAGGCTTTACATATAACAATCCAAAGTATAAAAAGGCTTTCAAGGAAGCTGATAAATACGGATTCGAAGTGATTAAAGCTATCACAGCAAGAAAAACATACAACACAGAAGATTGGCTCATTATCATCACTTCTGACCACGGTGGAATCGGCACCGGTCACGGTGGTGACAGCATTCAGGAAAGAATGACATTTATAGTTTCAAACAAGGGTTAATCAAATGCAGAACATTACATTTGAACAGTTTAACAATGCTCATTTTGAGCTTTACAAGAGTAATCCGATACTGAAAAATCCTTGGAACAGTTTTGTTATTGCTGACCCAAGTGTTTTAACACCCCGGATTTCTCACGACGGAAAGTGGCACTTATTCTGTCACACATTCTTTGGTGTATACAGATACGAGAGTACAGACGGCATAAGCTTTAATAATAAAGGAAAAATCGTCAATCGTGCTATGCGACCAAACATAAACTACATTGACGGAAAATACTACCTTTTTTATGAAAGAACTCGTCCTGTGATTTTCAACCTTTTAAGCCTTGTTGGGGCAAAATGGAAATCGGAAATTTACTGTGTGGAATCTGAAAATCTTATTGATTGGTCCTCTCCTTACCTTGTAATCGGGAAAACACGTGATTATGAGGAATGCAAACAAGGAATTGCCATTTCAAATCCGTTTTTAATGAATACAGAAAATGGTTACAGAATGTACTATTCCTGTGGACAGACATTCATTAAAGACTGTGGTTTCTGTGAGCCTACTCACATCAGTTTTGCAGAAAGCAAAAGCATCACAAATGGCTTTGTGTCAAGGGAAAAGCCTATTATCAGTCCCGACAGAAATATTGAGTATCTTAACCTTTGTTCAGGTTGTTTAAAGGTGTATAAACTGAAAGACTGTTACATCGGACTTCAGAATGGTCTTTTTGAAAAGAACGGTAAAAGTCATTCTGCAATTATGCTTTTAAAATCGGATGACGGTGTAAACTTTGAGTTTGTAAAGCCATTTTTAGTGCCACAGATACAAGGTAACAGTAATTGGATGGCACAATATGTCTATGCTTGTTGCCTGACATATCACGATGGTAAATTAAGGCTTTACTTCAATGCACGAAATGTGTCAAACAATCTTACAGGCAGAGAATGTATCGGAATTTACGAAGCTGAAATATAAAAAATGCAAAATGCAAAACGCAAAGTGCAAAATTAAGAAACACGGACATCCGGTGGATGCCGAATTAGTGCTTTCCGAACCGGCAAAGCGAGTAACTGCGACATAATAAAAAAATATACTTGACAAACACCTCCTACAAGTGTAGTATGTAAGTAGATACTACAACTGTAGGAGGCTTTTATTATGAACTTATCAGAAAGAGAATGGACTGTACTTAATACCCTTTGGGAAACTGACGGTACAGAATTAGGTGAAATTGTCAACAAACTGTATCCGCAGACCAAGTGGAACAGAAATACTGTTCTCACCTATCTCACACGAATGGAGTCAAAAGGCTTGGTGAAAATTGATAAAAAAGTTTCACCACATCTTTATTGTGCTACCATTGACCGTGAAAGTTGCCAACAAAAAGAAAGAGAAAGTTTTTTAAATCGTGTTTACAGCGGTTCAACAGGAGATTTAATCGCAGCATTTTTAAAGGAAGAACGCATTTCACAGGAGGAAATCGAAAATCTTCGACAGATACTTGATAATATGGAGGTGTAATTATGTTTGATATATGGGGTTTTCTTTTGCAAACACTTACCGTTTCGGGAGTCGCAGTATTACTTTTAGTTATAAAAACTCTTTTAAAAGACAAGTTACCGCCAAAATGGCATTTTGCAGTATGGAGTGTTTTGGGAATTATGGTTCTGTTCCCTGCAGGAACAATCAACAGGTACACCCTTTTCAACTGGCAGACTGTCCTTGAATTTCTGAAACTTCTTATGAAGGATTACAGTTTCACACGAGTATTGTTCCCGATACCGATTATAAAAGATGTTCCGAACACATTGGCTGAATGGTTTTTCGCTGTTTATGTTGCAGGTGTGGTTTTAAATCTTCTTATATATCTTATTTCTTACATAAAACTTCGCCTTGTATTACGCAAAGGTAACGAACCTTCTATTGAACTGATTTCAACAGTTAATACTATTGCAGACAATCACAAAATCAAACCTTGTAAGATTGCTGTAGTTGAGGGGCTTCCAAGTGCTTTTGTATGTGGAATTATCCAACCTGTACTTGTTGTTCCTGAAAATATGCCTGATGAAAAAGTAATTCTTCACGAACTTTTTCACTTGAAAAACAAGGACACATTATGGAGTATCGTAATATGCTTTTTGCGTTGTCTTCATTGGTGCAATCCGCTTATAAGTTATTGTGCCCACCGTGCGATTAATGATATGGAATCTCGTTGTGACCAGTTTGTACTTGAACAGCTTGAGGGCGAAGAAATCAGAAATTACGGACAAATTCTTCTTTCAATGTCAAATGAACGCTTTGCAAAAACTCCCGGTAGCACTTGTATAAATAACGGTGGTAAAAACATCCGTGAACGAATTGAAGCTATTGCAAGATTCAAAAAATATCCTGTCGGAATGAGTCTTGTTTCCGTTTGTGTTGTTATCGTACTCACCTGTTCTCTTATGGTAGGTGTTCAGGCAACGGATATTCCTGCTTCACACAAAACTGATTATTGGTCATTTGCATCAGCGAAAAACACTTTCTGTACAACCTATGCAGGTGCATTTGACACTTATGCAAAGGCTGTAATGACAGAGAGCATAAATTACAGAATAATGTGTGCTCCTGAAAAAACACAAAATGAACTTATTAAATCCAACAACGGCAGATGGGATGAATTCGGACTTAACAGACTGCAGGACAGAAGTGAAACCTATTACATTTATAATCTTGAAATGCCACAGAAAGATGTATATGAAGGGCTTCTTGTAATAAAGCTTATAAATGCACCTGATGGTATGGAATGGGAAGCAGGAATGTCTTATCTTGCATACCAGCCCCTTCGTGTAGAAAAAGAAAACGGTCGTTGGGTTGTTAATCCGTTAAATGAACTCAGTTATGTTGCAACAAGACACAATTTAGACAGATATGGATGTATAGACGTTCCTGCAATAACATATACAAATACTGTTTCTGAATACAAGATAGATATTTGTTTTCAGACCATATATGTTGTTGATAACAGAGTTGAGAATACAGATGCTTTCTCTTCAGTTTTTGGTAATTCATACTCGTATAGTACTGTACCTGTAATAAACGCAAAATTCAGTGACGCATACGACAACCAGGAAACCTGCCTGACACATCTTGGTACACAAGAAGAAAGAGACTCCGTTAATAAAATCGGTGTTTCTGTTGCATCAGTTTATCCCGGTCAGGAAAGACCTGACGAATTAACTCCTGCTGTCGGTTGTGACAATATTTCATCTTCAAGCAGTGACGGAAGCAGTCTTGCCATCACAGATGTTAAACCTGGTTGGGGACCTGAATTATGGTTATCAGGTGGTGGAGGTGGAGGAACGTTCACCCAATTGCTGAATATTGAAGCTCCTGAATATTATGTTGCAGACTTATATATAAACAATGAATTGGCTGCACAAATGGAATTGCATCTACAGGAGGAGGAATAAAAAATGACAGATTATACAAAAGTATATAACGGTATTTCAAAAGTTTTTTGGGCACATTTTTTCTTATTCTTCAACTTTTCTATTAATATTGGTGGTGTTTCAATTTCAATTATTCCTTCATTTATATCATATATCTTCTTTTTCGGTGCAATCCAATTACTAAAAGACGAAGAAAGAGAGCTTTCATTATTAAAACCATTGTGTACTATTTTGGGAATATGGGTAGCAATACAATGGTTAGCTTCTTGTGTGGGTTACAGCTTCGGTGGTAAATGGCAATTCCTTACCCTGATACATGGCTTGTTGGGATTGTATTTCAACTTCCAATTTATTACAAATCTTGCTTCAATTGCAACAAAGTATCAAAAAGAAGGCTGTGATTATGATAAAAAACTGCTTAAATACAGAACAATCGAAGTTATTGTTCAGAGCGTATTTTTGATTTATACAAATCTTACTTTTCTCTCAACTGAAGTATTATTAGGAATATCCAGTGTTGTTGGTATTGTTTCATTTATCATTAATCTTTATGCAGTTATAATTCTCAATGCATTAAAGAAAAATCTAAAAACTATTGATGAAAATGCAGATGACAGTTCCATAGAAATATCAGAAATATAAACATTTTCAGCGGTAGGGTTTCTTACCGCTGATTTTCATTGACAAACAGTTTTATTGATGATAAATTATAATTAATCGAGGAGAATATAATTCTTGTCTCCCCTGAAAGGGGAGATGTCACCGCAAGGTGACAG
>JAZNLY010000086.1:0-4641 GCA_045579305.1 Candidatus Fimenecus sp.
TAGAAAAGTTAGAAAATAAATATAAAGTTGATTGTGTTCTTGCAAAGCAGAACACCCCTATAATCACGATTTGAGAGGATTTATGGCATTAGACGGAATTACATTAGGACTTGTTAAAAATGAGCTTAAAAACTACATTATAGGCTCTAAAATCGAAAAAGTACATCAGCCATCTAAAAATGAGCTGGTGTTGATTCTTCGTACCCGAAATGGTGGTTATAGGTTGTATTTATCCTGTGACAGTCAGAGTCCTCGTGTTCATTTAAGCAGATATAATCTTGAAAATCCAAAAGTTCCGCCAATGCTTTGTATGTTGCTTCGTAAAAGACTTGTCGGTGCTGTCTTAACTGAAATCAAACAGATAAAAAATGACCGAATTCTTGTTTTTGTATTCAGTGGCACAACCGAAATAGGTGATAAGACAACATACTATCTTATCTGCGAAATAATGGGACAACGTAGCAATATTATCGTTTGTGATAGTGATTACAAAATTATTGATGCAGTTAAGAGAATAGATGAAGAAAAATCTTCGGTAAGAAAAATTTTACCTGGTCTTAAATATGAATTACCACCATCACAAGAAAAAAGTAATATTTTCTCTGATGATATAAAAGATATTGTAAATAAAATTCTCTCTGATAAGGAAAAAATGCTTTCAAAAGCAATTTTAGAAGTTATTGAAGGTTTTTCTCCAATTGTTGGTAGGGAAATTGCATACAGAACTATTTTTAGTGATAAACAAGCTGGTTTACTTTCAGAAATTGAAATAGAAAGATTAGAAAATGAATTAAACATTATTAAATCAGAGATTAGCAATAACAAGTCTTTCTTTATGTTAAATAATCCTGATGGTGTACCATTTGATTTTTCATTTACAAGCATTCGTCAATATAATTCTACACTCAGTAAGAAGGAATATGAGTCAATATCCGAGTTGCTTGATGACTTCTATTTTGAAAAGGATAAAATTAATAGAATTAAGCGAAAAGCATCTGACTTATTTAAAATTTTAAATAGCGCAGTTGAACGAACTTCACGAAAAATAAATAACAGAAGGCTTGAACTCCTGAAAAGTGAAAATCGTGAAGAAATCCGTGTTTATGCAGAGCTGATTACTGCAAATCAATACAGATTGACCGAAAAAGCTTCTGTTTATAAGCTTGAAAATTATTATGATAACAATAATATAATTGAAATTCCTGCAAACCCTGCATTGAGCCCTTTACAGAACGCTCAAAAGTATTTTAAAGAGTATAAAAAAGCTGTTAATGCTGAAAAACTCCTTCACAATCTTATTGATGAAGGAGAACAAGAGCTTTTATATCTCGATTCTGTTCTTGATAATCTTTCCCGTGCGGATTCTGAAAGAGAAATTGCAGAGATTCGTGAAGAATTAGAGCAGGGTGGATATGTTAAAATTAAAAGAGGAAATAAACAGAAAAAAGAAAAACCTTTGTCACCCATTGAGTTTAAATCAAGTGACGGATTCAGAATTCTTGTTGGAAGAAATAATGTTCAGAATGATATTCTCACACTAAAAACTGCTATGAATTATGATATGTGGTTACATGTACAGAAGTACGCAGGTTCACACACAGTAATAATTGCTGATAAAAAGGAAATTACAGAAACAGTTATTTATGAGGCTGCTTGTATTGCTGCCTATCATAGTAAAGCAAAGGATTCATCGTCAGTTGCAGTGGATTATACACTTATTAAAAATGTAAAAAAACCAACAGGAGCTAAACCGGGTAAAGTGATTTACAATACTTACAATACTATTTATGTTACAACTGATAAAGAATTAATTGAAAAGTTAAAATTGATATAAAAAATCTCCCGATATTTTCGGGAGATTTTCTTTTACATTTCTTCGTTTGATACTAATATCTCGTTGTGACGGAATAAAAGTGATATGCACCATATACCTGCAAGAGCAACAAGTGTATAGATTATTCTACTGATAATAGCATCTTGTCCACCAAAAATCCAGGCAACAAGGTCAAACTGGAAAAGACCGATTGCACCCCAGTTAATTGCTCCGATAACGACGAGTATTAATGAAATTCTGTCAAGCATTATTTTCACTCCTTATTTGCATCTATTTTATGTGCAAGAATATTATGAGTAATTTTTAATGCTTTATACAAATTTCAAAATTAGTTAATTTTTGCTTTTTCTTTCAAAATTTCGACTTTATCAGTCTTTTCCCACATAACATCACAATCAGTTCTTCCTACATGACCATAAGAAGCAAGCTGTTTATATATTGGATTACGAAGCTTAAGATTATCAATGATAGCAGCAGGGCGAAGGTCAAATACTTCGTTTACAATGTCACCAAGTTCTGAATCTTTAAGCACACCTGTACCAAATGTGTCCACCATAACTGAAACAGGTTTAGCAACGCCGATAGCATATGCTAACTGGATTTCACATTTTTTAGCAAGACCGGCAGCAACAATGTTTTTAGCAACATATCTTGCAGCGTATGCAGCGGAACGGTCAACCTTTGTTGGGTCCTTACCAGAGAAAGCACCGCCACCGTGACGTGAATATCCACCGTATGTATCAACGATAATTTTTCTACCAGTAAGACCTGAGTCACCCATAGGACCACCAATTACAAATCTACCTGTTGGGTTAACAAAAATCTTTGTGTTTTCATCAACAAGATTTGCAGGAATAATTGGTTCAATAACGTTCTTCTTGATATCTTCACGAATCTGTGCAAGTTCAACATCAGCACTGTGTTGTGATGAAACAACAATTGCATCAATTCTGACCGGATTCCTGTCGTCATCATATTCAACAGTAACCTGAGTTTTACCATCAGCACGAAGGTAAGGGAGTGTACCATCTTTTCTTACCTTTGTAAGCTGAACAGCAAGCTTATTTGCAAGGGATATAGGCATTGGCATAAGCTCAGGTGTTTCGTCACATGCAAAACCAAACATCATACCTTGGTCGCCAGCACCATTAAGGTTATAGAAGTCATCATTACCTTCTTTGATTTCCATTGAATTGTCAACACCAAGAGCAATGTCAGATGACTGTTTATCAAGCGCAACAAGAACTGCACATGTGTTTCCGTCAAAACCCTTATCACTGTGGTCATAGCCGATTTCAATAACAGTGTTTCTAACGATTTCAGGAATATTAACCTGAGCTTTAGATGTGATTTCACCCATAACAAGAACTTGTCCTGTTGTTACAGTTGTTTCGCAAGCAACACGTGACATAGGGTCCTGACTGAGCATTGCATCAAGAATTGAATCAGAAATTTTGTCGCAAATTTTATCAGGATGACCTTCTGTTACGGATTCAGATGTAAATAAAAATTTAGCCATATTTTTGTCCTCCAAAAAAAGATAAGCACCCATAAGGGTGCCTTTAATAAAACAACCTTATATCTCGGATAATCCGCAGGAATTAGCACCTTGCAAAAAGCAGGTTGCTGGGCTTCACAGGGCCAGACCCTCCACCACTCTGCATAAGGGATATATTTAGTTTCAATATATTTTATCACAATATCAAATATTGTCAACTACATTGTGTATTTTTTTATAGCTTTTTCAAGTACTGTATATATTGGGAAAAATGGAACAATATTGAAAAGTGCTTTGATAGAGTTTAGTGTTGTTGAACCCCAGACACCTGCCCAGTAAGTTTCGCTTACAAGAGGAAAACCCATAATTTTATAAAAAATTGGTGTAAATATCATATTTGCAAACCAACCAACAATTATTGCGATAACAATTGTTATTACAGATGCAAGAACATATGTTTTTAAAGTAATTTTAGTTTCTTTAAAAACTTTTTTAAAGACTTTAACAAAACCCCACATTGATAATATCATACTGCTACCAAGTATCACATTCATTATTTCACCAATTCCCATGGTCGTAGAGCGTGATAAGTGAATAATATTTTTTACGACTTCGATTAAAATACCTTGAATGGGACCTAAAATAACACCTGTAAGTATTGCAGGGAAGTCAGAAAAATCAACTTTCAGATGACTGACACCCGGAACAATATTGATTTCAGGAAAAACCATATAAATAACCGTGGCAATTGCTGTCATTAAACCTACAACTGTAATATTGTAGATTTTTTTGTTTCGTTTGTTTGACATAAAAATATCCCTCTCAGTTTTAGTTGTCAAAAAAGAAAACCCTGCTTGTTATAGCAGGGCTAAATGTAACAATAAATGTTGCATCTTCTTTCATCCGGACTATACCGTCGGTTTAGGATTTTCACCTAATCAGCATTTGCTCGTGGACTTTAACCACCGGTGGAGAATTGCGCTCCGCCCTGAAGACAACTATATTATATTTAAATTATATCACTGTTGTTTTGTTTGTCAATACTGAACTTTTTGTAGTTTAAAAGCAATATCGCAATTATCATTAAAACAGGGAAGAATGCACCAAATCCAAGCCCAGTTTTTAACGCCTCACCGCCACTATTAAATGAAAACTTGAGTGAAATAAAACTTATAAACCAAGGTCCAAGTGTACAACCAGTATCACCTGACAGTGCCAATACACTGTACATTGCTCCGCCGGCCTTAGAAAACAGCCTTGCTGCAAGACTTAATGTAGCAGGCCACATAATGCTGACACTCAAGCCTGT
>JAZNLY010000087.1:0-6958 GCA_045579305.1 Candidatus Fimenecus sp.
ACACCTGACCATATCCGAATCGTATATCTTCCAAGAAGACGAATCCTCGGTGAAGCAATGGATGCATTTAAAGATTTTCTTGCCGATTACCGACAATAAAAAACTCCCCTGAGGGGAGTTTTTTTGTTTACCAATTAACAGTAACCTTTGTTCCGTTTATTGAGTATGTCACATTATCTGTACTTTCGGTTTCAAGTGCGTTTATGAATAAATTCATCATTGTAGTATTCGGGAAAGTGATTGAATAAATCATTGTGAGTGAAGCGGGGTTGTAAATCGTGCCACTTAAATGGAAACCTGTGAGCCACCAGTGTTTCTGTGGTTTTGTGTTAATCAGAACTTTATCTCCAATGGAAAGTTTCATCTGCATTTCCATCATCTGGTCATCATTTGCGCAGTTGTAGAAACTGCCGAGTTCTTCACCGGGAACACGGTTGTAAAGACCAATTTCAGCACCGTTTGTAACATAGAAATATGTGCCTTTCCAGACCTGAATCATCCATTCAAGACCTTCATAATCAAAATGATATCTCTGTGTTTCATAGTCATAAATGCCGATTGCATTGGCAGTAATATCATAAAGAACAGCAAAGCCTAAATCTCTTGTCCAAGCATCAACGACTGTGTAAATCACCATATCCTTGAAATTAAAGTTGAATCCAAGACCTAATATGCCGGTACCGTTTGCGTCATATAAATCACCCGTTTCGGTGTTGATGAGCATTTGTGTGGCAGCTGATTCTTTGCTGCCGTCACGATAGACAATATTGATGCAAAGATTATAAATAGCAGGGTCTTCAGTAGGTTTTGCGAATAACTCAAGCTTATCAACAATACTCAAATAGCTACCTAAAAGGTGATATATTCTACCAAGTCCTGTTCCTTCAGCATCACTCTTGTCACGAAGAGCATACATTTCATCTCGGAAAGCCTTTGTGTCAATTTCAAAGGTGTCAACGATGAGTTCTGCAACCCTATTGATTGGCGGAAGATTGCGAAGAATTGCTTCCATATCAACTCCACAATTCTGCACTACATAAAGGTTAGCATCAGTAAGGAACTTATCAAACGAAATGTCAAGTCTTTCTTCGGTAGGGAATTTACCATTTGTCATAAGACGGAAAAAATCCGAGCAGGCCTTGATTTTCTGTGCAACCTCTGCTGTTGTAATAGCAGGGTATCCCTCATCATTGAGTAACTGTACATATTCCGCTCTGGTAGTTGGTAATTTTTCGCTTTTTGCATAAACAGGAGCAATCATTGTACAGATAAGAACTATCGCCATAACTAATGCAACAAGTTTTCTTGTAAAATTCATCAATATCGTCCTTTCAGAATTATCTATAATATTATATCATTTTTAAATGGAAAATCAACTTTAAATATGTACCATAAATTTACAATTTCTCTTTATTTTATTGTTAATCTGTGATATAATCAGTTATTATTTTTTAGGAGATGTAGAAAATGAGCGAAAATCGTGCAATGGAGTATGCAAAGATTCTCTCAAAACTTATTAAAGTAGAAACAATTTCTTCACGAGATAATAAAGACATCACAAAATTTTTAGAATTCCACAAGGTGCTCGGTGAGGTTTATCCGAATGTTTTCGGCACAATGGAATGTGAAAAATTCGGTGCAAGTCTTTTGCTTAAATGGAAGGGTACTGACTCATCATTAAAACCTGTTATGCTTATGAATCACCACGACGTTGTTGAGGCAAGTGGCGAGTGGAAATACGCACCATTCTCAGGTGAAATTGCTGAAGGCAGAGTATGGGGCAGAGGCACTCTTGATACAAAGGGTGGTCTTTCAATGATGCTTCAGGCTGCTGAAGAACTGATTAAAGAAGGCTTTACTCCAAAAAGAGATACATATTTCGTTTCAACCTGTACTGAAGAAACTGGTGGTGAAGACGGAAATGCCATGTCATTGGCTCTCAAAGAAAGAGGAATGGACTTCTATATGGTTCTTGACGAGGGCGGTATGATTTTATATGACCCAATCGGTGGTGCTGACGGCACATTTGCTATGATTGGCGTTGGTGAAAAGGGTTATATGGACCTTAAATTTGTTGCAAAGTCAAATGGTGGCCACGCTTCTGCACCCGGCAAAAACACTCCCCTTGTACGCCTTGCAAAGTTTATGGTTGAGGCTGAAAAGGCAGAATGCTTTGATGTTTATATGTCCGATACAATCAAGGAAATGCTTTCTCGTTTTGCACCAACAATGAGTGGCGTTATGAAAATGGCTTGTGGTAATGTAAATGCATTCAAGCCTATACTTCAGAAGGCTATGCCGATGATTTCTCCATCAGGTGCTGCACTTCTTCGTACAACTCTTGCTTTCACAATGAGTAAGGGTAGTGATGGCTCAAATGTTATCCCACAGGAAGCATGGGTAATGGGTAATATGAGATATTCCCACCATCAGGGTAAAAAATCAAGTGTTGATGCAATTACGGCACTTGCAAAGAAATATGATATTGAAACAGTAATCGTAGAGGACGGAATGGAATCAGGCGTTTCAGATTTCAATGGTGAACAGTTTAAATTTATCGAAAAAGCAGTAAATACTGTTTTCCCTGAATACAAGCCTGTACCATATATTATGAATGGTGCAAGTGACAGCAGATATTTCACAAGAGTTTGTGACAACTGTCTTCGTTTTGTTCCTTTTAAGATTGATAATCAGCAATACGGCAGTGTTCATGGTATCGACGAAAATGTTGATATTGATGTTTTGCCACCAGCCGTTGATTTCTATAAATATGTAATTAAAGAGGTATAATTTTTATGGCTCAGACCGAAAAAAAGGGGCTTGGAATCAGTGCCAAATCCTTTATAGGTGCAATAGTTATCATTTTTGCACTTATGTGCTTGACATATGCGAGTACCTTCATAATTCCCGGTGGTGAATATGACCGTATTATAGATGCAAACGGAACCCAATCCATTGTAACTGATAGCTTTAAGACAGTTGAGGGTGGTCTTCCTTTCTACAAATGGCTTTTGTCTCCATTCCTTGTGCTTGGTGCCGATGGTGGTGGCGCAATTATTGCCGTTATTGCATTCCTGCTCGTAATCGGCGGTATCTTTACTGCCCTCGATAAGAGTGGACTTATGGAATATATGCTCAAAAAGATTGTGCATAAATTCGGACAAAACCGATATAACCTTATGTCACTTGTTATGCTTTTCTTTATGGCAATGGGTGCTTTTATCGGCTCATTTGAAGAATGTGTGCCACTTGTTCCCATTGTCGTGGGACTTTCTGTGGCTCTTGGTTGGGACGAATTGACGGGACTTGGAATGAGTCTTCTCTCAGTTGGTTGTGGCTTTGCATCGGGTGTGTGTAATCCGTTTACAGTTGGTGTTGCACAGGAGCTTGCAGGACTTCCCATGTTCTCGGGAATGTGGTTCCGTCTTTTATCCTTTGTAATTCTTTACGCCATTCTCCATTTCTTTGTAAAGCATCACGCCCTTAAAATCGCAAAACCAATCGAACAGATTGAAGTTCATGACGATTTTGTGGATGACAAGAAAATGGATAAAGCATTACTTGTGTTTGTCGCAGGTCTTGGAATAGGTATTCTTATAGTCCTCAGCTCTGTTTTTGTAACATTTTTACAGGATTTAACAATGATTATTGTGGCTGTAATGTTCCTTGTTGCAGGTCTTTCTTCAGTAATCGTTTCCGGTATGAAGGGCAAGGACTTAGCAAAAAGCTTTGGAAACGGAGTTGTTACAGTTGTTCCTGCTGTGTTTATGATTTTAATGGCAAGTTCAATTAAATACACCTTGGTTGAGGGTAAAATTCTTGACACAATTCTCCATGGTGCAGTGGAAATTGCCGAAACCTTACCAAAGGGTGCAGTAATTCTCTTTATTTACCTTATTGTTCTTGTACTTAATTTCTTTATAAGCTCAGGTTCAGCAAAAGCATTTCTTTTAATGCCTTTAATCGTGCCGTTAGCACAGGTTTTTGAAATTTCATCACAGCTTTCCGTGGTGGCATTCGCATTCGGTGACGGATTCTCAAATGTAATGTATCCTACAAATCCGGTATTGCTCATAAGCCTTGGAATGGTTGGCGTAAGCTATGTGAAATGGTTTAAATGGTCATTTAAAATTCAGTTCAGTATTTTAATTGCAACAAGTATATTGTTGTTATTTGGTCTTGTGATAGGATATTGATATAGCTTATTACGGTAGGGCGGGGTCTTGACCCCGCCGAATTACTTGAAAGGAGAAAATATGAAGGTCATTATTTCTTGTCTTAATTCAAAATATGTTCACGCTTCACTTTCTCCTTGGTGTCTTTTGTCGGGTGTCCGTGAATTCTCCAAAAATCAATACGACATCTCAGTTATGGAGAGCACAATCAATGGTAATATCGGCGATTTCGCAGACAAAATTATAAACGAAAAGCCGGATGTTGTTGCCTTTTCTTCATATATATGGAATATCACAAAAACACTTGAAATTTGTCGGATTATAAAAGAAAAACACAAATGTATAATCGTTCTCGGTGGTCCCGAAGTGGCTTATCGTCCAAAGGATGTTTTAGAAAAATACGGATTTATCGATTTTGTTCTTTCAGGTGAAGGTGAGTGGACATTTCCCGATTTTCTCGACCATATAAATGGGGATTTATCCCTTGTGAGTGGTCTTACTTACAGGAAAAACGATGAAATAATTACAATCCCTGAAAAGATATATTCTGACACTCCGCCATCACCATTTACCGACGAATTTTTTGAGAATCTTAATGGCAGAATTTCATATATTGAAACGAGCCGAGGATGTCCTTATCATTGTGCTTTCTGTCTTTCAGGCAGATGCTCACCACTTCGTTATTTTCATATTGAACAGGTGAAAAATGATATAATTAAACTTGCAAACAGTGGCACTCAGACAGTAAAATTCGTTGACCGTACATTCAATGCAAACGCAAAAAGAGCCAACGAAATTTTGCTTTTTATCAAAGAAAACTATGGCAGAGAAATTCCCGGAAATGTCTGTTTTCATTTTGAAATAGCAGGGGATATCTTAAAAGAAAGTACCCTTGCAATCCTCTCATCAATGCCAAAAGGCTCCGTGCAGCTTGAAATCGGTATGCAGTCCTTTAACGAAGATACATTAAAGTCAATTAACCGAAAAACCGATACAAAAAAGCTTATGGAAAATATAAAAAAACTCATAAGCTTTGAGAATATGCACATCCATATTGACCTTATTGCAGGGCTGACGGGTGAAGACCTTGAAAGCTTTAAGAACAGTTTTAATATTGGCTATTCTCTTAATGCTCATATGTTACAGATGGGTTTTTTAAAGCTTCTCTATGGTGCGGATATGCGTGAAAACAGTGAAAAATATCCCTGCACCTTTACAGAAGAGCCACCTTACGAGGTTACATCAACCCCTTGGCTTTCAGATGACGAAATAAAAATGCTCAAAAACTGTGAAGATGCAGTTGACAGACTTTACAACAGCGGAAGATTTTTATATACTTTAAAATATCTTACAGAAGAAATCGGAATTTCGCCATTTGACCTTTTCAATGATTTTGGAAATTCTGTCAATGGCAATAAAATGCGACTTTGCGATTATTCAGAAAATCTGTATAATTTCTTTAAAGATAAATGTGATAAAGAGATTTTAAGAGAGAAAATTCTCTGCGATTTGCTTTCTTCTTCATCTTCAGTACAGATTCCTGAAATATTCAAGAGGAAAGACCCTCTTTACAGGCAAATTAAAAAACATTTTACTGAGAATGTGGATAAAAATATAAAAATCGCAATTCTATATAAATCAAATCAGGTATATGCTGTAAATCAATCAAAAGAAAAAAACCTTCACAACAGATATGAAGGCAGGTTTTATGATATGAATGACCTTTTAGGAAAGGATGAGAAAAATGTATAAAATTGAATTGGGAAAAAGTGGTTTGCAAGTGCCTGTTATCGCAGTAGGTTGTATGCGAATCAGTGATATGAGCGAAAGGGAAGTGTCCGCATTTGTTGACACAGCCTTACAGAATGGTGCAAACTTTTTTGACCACGCAGATATTTATGGCGGAGGCAAAAGTGAAGAGGTTTTCGGCAAAGCAATAACCCCTTCAATGCGAGAAAATATTTTCATCCAGACAAAATGCGGTATCCGAAAGGGTCAGTTTGACTTTTCCTATGACCATATTGTAAATTCAGTTGACGGAAGTCTTAAAAGACTCGGCACAGAGTACATCGATGTACTTTTACTCCATAGACCCGATGCACTTATGGAGCCTGACGAGGTTGCAAAGGCATTTGATTATCTCAAATCATCGGGTAAAGTCCGTAATTTCGGTGTTTCAAATCAAAATCCATACCAGATGCAACTCTTACAGAATTCAATGGATATGCCACTTTGTGCAAATCAGTTGCAGTGTGGTGTAATGCACACACCAATGATTCAGTCAGGAATCAATGTTAATATGTACAACGAGTCAGGTGTTAACCGTGACGGTGGTGTCCTTGATTTCTGCCGACTTAACAGGATTACAATTCAGCCTTGGTCACCAATGCAGTATGGCTTCTTCAAGGGTTGCTTTATAGATAATGAAAAATTCCCTGAGCTTAATGAAGCAATGGGCAGAATCGCAGAAAAATATGGTGTTTCAAAGACCACAATGGCATTTGCGTGGATTCTTCGTCACCCTGCAAAAATGCAGCCTGTAACAGGCACAACAAATCTCACTCGTCTTTCCGATTGCTTAAAGGCAAGTGAAATTGCTATTACCCGTGAAGAATGGTACGAAATTTATCGTGCCGCAGGAAATGTTTTACCATAATATCCGATATAAAAAAAGCACCCATAGGGTGCATTTTTTTTACTTATTTTGTTTTAACAGATGCGATGTAGTTTGCCATTTCTCCAACTGTTTTATAATCAATAAAGTCAGTTGCTTTAAGGTCAAC
>JAZNLY010000088.1:0-3032 GCA_045579305.1 Candidatus Fimenecus sp.
AGCTCTTCTCATATCGCCTTTTCTGTGAGGACCGTCAAGAATCATCTGGTCGCCTGTGTAAGCGTGGATTGTGCTCATGATACCGCTCTGGATGGGAGCATAGTCGTTAAGAGCTTTTGCCATAGGAGCAAGGCAGTTTGTTGTGCAAGATGCAGCAGAGATGATCTGGTCATCAGCTGTAAGAGTACCTTCGTTTACAGAGAAAACGATAGTTTTGAGGTCGTTACCAGCGGGAGCAGAAATAACAACTTTCTTTGCACCTGCGTTGATGTGAGCCATGCTCTTTTCTTTTGAGCAGTAGAAGCCTGTGCACTCGAGAACAACGTCAACACCGATTTCACCCCAGGGGAGTTCAGCAGCATTAGCCATAGCATAGATTTTAAGAGTTTTGCCGTCAACTGTGATTGTACCTGCTTCATCATCAGCTTCAACTGTGTGAAGGTTTTCACCGATTTTACCACAGTAGCCACCCTGTGCTGTGTCATACTTGAGAAGCTGAGCAAGCATTGATGGTTTTGTAAGGTCGTTGATAGCTACTACGTCGTAGCCTTCTGCGCCGAACATCTGTCTGAAAGCAAGACGTCCGATACGGCCGAAGCCGTTAATTGCAACTTTAACTGACATTTTGAATTCCTCCAAATAAATTATTTACATTTTTATATAGTATGCGCATTTATGCATTTACTATTTTATATCTTTCTTTATAATTTTGCAAGAGAAATTTTGTATTTTTTACCATTATGTGAAATTTTTGTCAAGTGGCATAAAAATTAAGGAATATTCAGCCAAAAAGGGTATAAAATTTATAGTATGGGAGGTCGTTTTCATATGAATTACAAGTATTTCTCCGATATTTACACAGGTGAAAATGAATTTCAAAGAGAAAAAATGCAATATTACTTTGACAAATCCTTCCGTGAAAAAGACGAAAAACTGTTGCGACATCAGTATATCGCACTTCGCAGACTACAATTTTCTGAAAAAAATGTTTTTTCACCCGAATACATCAATCTGTCTTCCCTTGCTGAAAACATAGTTGTTGCCTGTGATATTCTGTCCTACCCTTCGGGAATCAGTTTTATATACTGTGGCAACGATTTCTGCTATACAAAAGGAAGTCAAAAACAAATATCCAAAGCCTTATTGAATCTTCTTTCCAACGCATATCTTTACGGAAATGGCAGCCTTGTAACAGTAAAAACTCTTACTACACAAAACCACTCGAAAATAGAAGTTTTAAGTGGTGGTAAATTTCATAACGAAAATCACAACGGCAAGGGACTTGAGCTCGTCCGTAATATATGCAAAAAAAACAGGGGCAAATTTTTTATTGAACAAAGCCTTTCTCATACAAAAGCAATAATGGCTTTTGAAAGAATCGGTAATATCCATCTCAATTACAGTGCAGACATTCCCGATGTACTGACTCTTATAAGTGACCGACTCTCACCTGTCTGTGTGGAAATGTTCGGAATGGAATACCACTAAGTTAATTCGCAATCTGCAATTAAGGTCTGCGATGTGACTGTAAAGAACAACCCATATGGTGTGGCGGTAGGGCGGGGTCCTGACCCCACCGATTTATTTATATAACAAATCGGAGTTTGTCGAATTAAATGCAAAGTGCAAAATTTCGGGACTGCGTTGCTGATTATATATGATATGTCATTCTGAGGAACGAAGTGACGAAGAATCTCTGTTGGTTTGATTGCTTACTTTAAATGAGATTCTTCGCTTACGCTCAGAATGACAAACCAAATTAGTTTTCACGACAAATTATAATTAATACATCACCATCGGTTTTCTACATATTCGCAGAAGGCATACAGGTCTTTAATCTCAATCTCCTTGCCATCGTCTAAAATCACCGTGCCGTTCCACACGCCATTGACCTGATGACAATGTGTTCCTGCTACACCAACATCAAATTGTGATTCGTAATCAAAGTAAGGCGTCATGGTCATATTGAATCTGCCATCTTCCGAAACAATCTTCCAATCCTCCATATATCTGCCCTTAGGGAATTTCTCAACATCAACCGCACCGATTTTATGTGCTTTTCCGTCCCAGAAAAGACAGGTTTCTGTGGCATAGCTTTCGTCACCGATTGCCCAGGTAATCTCAAAACCAAAAATATGCTTTTCACCATTTTCGTCATAGATATACTGGGAACCATTTCCCCAATACCACACAAGATTATATGGTGTATTTACCCGTCCCCAGTCCATATAACAGAATGTATCTTCCTTTGAAAACTCGTAAACGTCGTTTCCGAACTTATATGTACCGCTTACAGGCATACCATTCTGCTTTGTGGTCATAAAATATCGTGTCGGATAACCCTTGAACGGCAAAACTGTTGTAATGTTTTCGTGACCCGGCAAAATATCCATATGGAAATTACACTCCACCATTTTTCCGTTACAAGGAGCCTTAAACCACAATTTTTTATATGTTTCCTGAGTATCAAACTCCACCTGAGCCTCTCTGACGTTTGCTCTGAAATAGTTTGGCACATCGCCTTTTGAAGGTAAAATATATTTATCCTTTCCACCCACATACATATAATTTGCTTCGGCAATAACCTTCTGATTCTGTAGGTCAACAAGCTTTGCACACACATAACCACCAATTGAAATATTGGCAAAGCTCAGCTCAACAATATATTTTTTGTTTCGGATTATATAAAAATCCCACTCTTTTTTTCGCCAATTAGGTGAAGAAAGATTTCTGTCATAAGTAAAGACGTTTTTTCTTGCCCAACCTTTTGCAAGAAGTGTTCCATCCTTATCTAAAAGAGGCGTTTCCTCTGTATATTCAATCTGTTTTGACTTTTCATCCCATTCCAGGAAACTTTTATATGTTTTTGGTAATTCTTTTGCCATAATCCCAACTCCTTTTCAATCTCATTATAACAATATGCCTTTTATAATTCAATAAAAATGTAATTGTTTGTGTAAATCGGAGTTTATCGAGTTAAATGCAAAATGCAAAGCGCAAAGTGCAAAATGTCGGAACTGCGTTGCGATTAT
>JAZNLY010000089.1:0-2408 GCA_045579305.1 Candidatus Fimenecus sp.
GTTCTGGCAAACAATATGGTTGTTATGGCAGCAGAAATGCTGATGACATTTATAAAATAATTATTACATTCGGGAGATTAATGTTATGAAAATCACAAAAGCGATTATCCCTGCAGCAGGACTCGGCACACGAGTTCTTCCTGCATCAAAAGCAGTTCCAAAGGAAATGCTTAACATCGTTGACAAACCCGCAATCCAATATCTTGTAGAAGAAGCTGCAAAATCAGGTATTACAGATGTTCTGATTATCACAAACCGTGGAAAAGGTGTTATTGAAGACCATTTTGACCACGCTTATGAGCTTGAAGACAAATTGAGTCAGAACCCTGATAAAAAGGAGCTTTACGATTCTGTTCTTGAGTGTTCACAGCTTTGCAATACATACTTTATCCGTCAGAAAGAAACAAAAGGTCTCGGCCACGCCGTTCTTTGCGCAAAGAATTTTGTAGGTAACGAGCCATTTGCAATTCTTTATGGTGATGATGTTTTCATTTCCGATAAAGAGCCTGTTACAAAACAGCTTGTTGATGCTTACGAAAAGTATGGCAAGGGTGTTGTTGGTGTAAAGGAAGTGCCAACAAAAGATGTTACAAAGTACTGTTCACTTAAGGTTGAAGAAATTGAAGACAAGGTTTTCAACTGTACTGACATGATTGAAAAACCAAAGCCGGAAGAAATTTTCTCAAACTATTCAATTCTTGGTCGTGTTGTTATGCCACCTGAAATTTTCGACCTTCTTGAAAACACACCGAAGGGTGCGGGCAATGAGCTTCAGCTTACAGATGCTATGAAAACCCTTGCACAGACAAAGGGTGTTATTGCTCTTGATTATTATGGCACACGCTATGATATGGGTAATAAAATGGGTATTATGAAAGCAAACTGTGAGGTTGCTCTCAACCACCCGGAAATCGCAGAGGATTTCAAAGCATACATCAAAGAATTGGCAAAGAATTTATAATCAAACAAAAATAAGGGCAGTCAATAGACTGCCCTTATTTTTTAATTAACCTTTTGTGATTTTTTCTTTTTGTTTGCTATAACTATTGCCACAACAATAACATACACAACAAGTATTATAACGATTATTTTTGCAATATTTTCTTTATCAAAAGTGGCTTTTTTATAATCGATATCTTCTGTCATTTCATTATCTTCAGAAATATCTCCTGCCACATTCGTATTAAAAATCTTATTAAAATACTCCGTTGTATCAAGTCCAAATAGAGTAATTTCACTAATACATGTATCGGCAAATTTTGTTCCTTCTGTCGCCCCTAAAATAGTAATTTTAATCCATTTTGTTGGTGATGACTGGTCTAAAACCACAACGTTATTATATTCATATAATTCTGCTGTTTGTTTATACCCTGTATCGTATTCAATTAGCACCTTGTTCGGGTGTCCGTTCATTTTTAAAAGTTCTTCGCTTCTTTGATATCCCGTAGCTAACTCAATAGCAGAAAGATTCAAAGGTGAACCGTCCTCATTTTCTATTTTTATCCATTCATTGATTCCTACACCATCAACAGCCTCTACCCATGCCGATTTCAAATCGCCGTCAATCACGTTTTTTGCAACATGCATATTTGTATTTTCCAACAACTCTGAAGACGCAAACGCGGTTAATTTATCAAAGTTCTGATTGCCTTCTATCGTTTTAAGTGAAATCAATGTATAACCATAGGTGCTTGTCGGATTTTCCTCCACAATAGCTTGAAAGTAATGCTCAAACTCACTACCTGCATTATAATTATTAATTACAGAACCTACAGCCGTTATCTTCTTGCCTTGCATTCTAAAATTCTGAACTGACAAAGTCGTCGATTCACCTGTGGCAGGATTAACAACAAACTTGTTACCAGATACATATGCAGTATTAGATTGTTTGCCTACTGGGAAATCTCTCCCCAAGCTATTTCGTGTAATTTCCTGAATTAATTCCAAATCAAAATACCAGAATCCATCTTCTTTCGCTTGATATTCGATACCTGTTTTGCTTTTGAAAATAGAGCCTGATTGTGCATATTCTTCCCACAGTAACTTCTGATATATAAATCTCTGTATAGTTTCATCTGTCCATTTATCCACTTCACTAACAGAAAAGTCATTAACGCCTACTAACAATGAATTTATAGCCTTAATTACTTTGTCATGTTCTTCAACACTCTGCATAGTTGCATTTGAAACAAGCGACAATGAGCCTAACATCGAAAAGACAATCACAATAGTCAACAATAAAGAAGTAATTCTCTTTTTCACTTTGTACACTCCCTTGTATTTTTATTTTAATATAGCATTGCTGATATTTTTTGTCAATAAAAAACGGTGGGATAAACCCACCGTTCATTTTATTTGCAGAAGTAATTTTTGATTCTTTCAACTGCCTTAATTGTGTTTTCTGTTGA
>JAZNLY010000090.1:0-12994 GCA_045579305.1 Candidatus Fimenecus sp.
TGATAAAGTAAAAGATTTCGGTACCGAAATCAAAACTCATTGGAACACACCGGCAGAAGGTAAATATGTTCCTTATAAAGAATATAAGGACGTAGTTATCGGTGTCGGCGCAAACTACACAGGTGCAAAAACACTTGAGTACATCGGCTTCTGGTCAAGCTGTTTCCTCATTATGCACCACTATAAGTTGCCTTATCTCACATTCTCAGTTATCGGTCTTCTTAATATGCCTCTTGGCTATATTACAGCCCTTATCTGGTGGTATGTATGTGACAACCTTGGCTTCTTACCAAAAAAACAAGAAAGAAAAGTATATCTGGTTTATGGTCTTATGATGGCATTTGGTATATCCACGCTTATATTTGACTATTCAAGACTCTTTGACCAGTCAGGTTCTTTCATAACAATGCTTAATAGCTTCGAGGGTATGAATGCCACGGCATGTTTTAAGACCTTTGGTACACATTTCCTGTATTCAGGTTGGGTAGGTGCCCGTAATATTTTCTGGCGTAAAAAACTTATTCCTAAATACGGCAGATATAAGTATGGTCTTTACTGTGATGTTATTCCAAAGATTATAATGGTTATCCTTGTTGGTTGGCTTCCTGTTTATAACATCCCTGATGTTGCTACCCGAGTTTGGGTTGCAAACCTTCTCTTTGCTACATACAATGTATTCGGTTTCGGTAATGTTCTTGAAGAATGTTCAAAGAGAATCAGCCCTAACCTTCAGGAAAGAATTCTTGTTCGTAGCTATCCTGTAAAACTTTCACACATTTTCAATTCAATTCTTGCGATTATCCTTCCTGCAATCGTTGGTATGCTCCGTCACGAATGGGCAGACCTTAACTTCTACAGATGGGTTATTCCGGTAACATTTACTATTTCTGCTGCATGCACAATGTTCCTTTCAGGCAGAATTAAAGAAAGAATTCCACAGCCACCTATTGAAGAAAAGGTTCAGATTAAGTTCTGGGACGGTATGCTTGGTGTCCTTAAGAACAAGTACTTGTTGATTAATACAATAGTTGGTCTTATCGACTCACTTGGTAACGGTATGTTACCATTTGCAACTATCCTTTACTTCTATACATTCCGTCTGAGTGGTCTTCCATACTCATTATTGGTAGCACTTGTTTCATTCGCAGGAACACCACCTGATTTGTTGTCTCCATATTTCCTCAAGAGATTCTCATACAAACAGATTATGATTTTCTACCAGTTAAGCCGTGCACTCGGTAATGCGATTATTGCTATTGCAATGTGGACTCTTGGTGATAATCTTGCTCTTTGTGGTACAATCTGTATCGTTGTTCTCTTCTTTATGGAAATGACAAAGACTGTTCCTACAACAGCAGGTCACGATATGGGTGTTCGTATCAGCGACTATCAGATGTACCTTTCAGGTGAACGTCTTGAAAGCTTCACAGGTATCTTCGGTTGGTTCACAGGACCTATCACATCATTCGTTGGTCTTATTATTCCAATCTTCTTGCTCAGATACGGCTTTAACAGTAACTGGGAAATTCTCTTCTTTGATGGTTCAAGAAGAAACATCGTTGTTGTTCCGATTATCGTTGATGCAATCGGTTTCTTCCTTATGACAATTCCATATCTTTTCTGGGATTACGACAACAAGAAACAGAAACTTGTTATGGAAGTTCTTAAGCGTCGTGCAGAAGTTACAGAAAAGAAAGCAGCAGAAGAAGGTAAATCAACTGCTGGTAGCTATAAGGGTTAATGGAGGTGAGTTTTTATGAGTAAAAAAGAAAAGAAAGCAAAGGGTATTGCTTTGCAAGAAGATATCAAGCTTGATATTTCTGAAGACGAAATATGGACTTATCAGGTAGAGGGTCTTGCTGCACCTCATATTAACAAGCCTTACAAGCATTACAATCTTAAAAAGGCTATATTCGTAATTGTCATTGTTATTTCTGTTTCCCTTTCAATGCTTTTTTCTGTTCTCGCATTACAGAACGAAACATTTGAATATAAAGAAATTGAAAACGGATATGAGTTCTCAAAATTCAGTAATACAGGTTATCTTTATGAATTAGATATCGACTATGTTTCTGATATCGAGTATATTCCAGGCAACAATGACCCTGCAACTAATTTCAAGGTTGTTAAGGATGAATCAAAACCAATTGTTTCTGTAAGACAATTCACTCTTAACTGTGATGACAAAATCAAAACCATCAAAATCGGTCCTGATGTTCTCGATATCGACGGCAAGGCATTCTATTCTTGCTGGGCATTACAGAACATCGAGGTTGACGAAAATAATCCTAATTATTGTGACGTTGACGGCGTTCTTTACAATAAGGACAAGACAGAAATTCTCTGTTATCCTTGTGACCACGACGAATATCTTCGTCAGAAATATGGTTATGAAAGAGAACTTTACAGAGATGAAGTTACTCCTGAATATGAAAAAGATATCCAGACTTATGTAGTTCCTTCATCAGTTAAAAAGCTTGGTGAAATGTGTTTTAACTACGCAAACCTCAGAGTGATTTATCTCCCTGAAGGTCTTGAATCAATCGAAACTCTTGCAGTATTCAAACTTCACGAACGTGTTGACCAGTGGGGAACAACTCCATCACTTTCAAATATTTTCACATATAAAGGTGAGGCAACAGACCCTCATTTCACAACACAGGATGCACTCGATGATGTTTATCTTTCACTCCCTGAAGGACTTAAATTCATTGGTTCTGACTCATTCAGTTATAATCAGAATTTACAGTATGTATACATCCCATCATCTGTAACATCAATCGGTCACCACGCTTTCTGGGATACTTGTTATAAAGAAGAAGGCGAACTTAAAGGTGTTACAGTAATGAACGTTGCTGTAAGCGAAGAAGATTTTGCCTCTTTGACAGTTGGCGACGACTGGATTCCAAAATACGACTACTTGTTATTCAAGAAGGCAATTGAAGTAAATTATTCAACAGAAAGACAGCCAATGCCATAAACTATAAGACTCCACATCATCCGGTGTGGGGTCTTTTAATGTGCAAACAAAAAGTCCGGTTATATAATGTAACCGGACTTTCGTTTTATACAAATGTGTAATTATTTGATTATACTGTCAATATCCATCTCCCAGATGTCCTTATTGATTTCTTTAGCATCGGAATAGGTCAAGGCACCTGATTCAAAAATCACATAGAGTTTACCGTTGTGATAATCCATACCTTCCATTAAAGTCGGCATTTTAAAACGTATTATTCTGTTCTTTTTCTTTGCAACAAAAAGGGGAACATCTGTATCAAAAATATTTACGGTATCATTACTCCATTCTGTATAGTTTTCAAAAACGTGTAATCTCGAATCATTTCTTCTGCCGTATGATGTGCTGAAAATCACTTCACCATCAGCGGTGATGCTCATTCCCTGAACCTTATCGGGAATAGAAAGAATAACATCGGGAGCAACTTTTTCTTTTGCAGAATAATCAACTGTTAAAGGTAAATAATAACCGCAGCTCCAAGCGTGATTTGAGCCTTTGTGATGGTCTTTGTTTACTTTGTTACTGTCCTTATCATTATTGTAAAATTCAGAAACCCAGAGCTTTTCTCCATCGCAATAAAGCACAGAGCCTTTTACAGGTACAGAAAAATATCCGTCATATTTTACAGTACCGCTTTTACCGTTGAACATATCAACTGTGAAATGATAAATCTTTCCGTTTGTACTTGCACTGCCACCTGATGAAATCCAGATGTCATCACCATTTGAAGCAATTCCACCTGCGTGACCGGTAAACCCGTCAATTATGAACATTTTGCTCTCTTGTGTTTCAGGGTTTACAAAGTAAATACGGGAAAATTGTTCGTTTCCGTCAGCATCCTTTGGCATATAACCACTTATAGCAAACATTCCAATATTTTCAACAAAGCAGATGCCCTGTGGAATAAACCCATCGTCTAAACCGGGCACTTCACAAGGAAATTCAGTAAAATTTTCTACATCAACTCTCTTGTCACCACCAAGAAAGCCCAAAACACTGTCAAATGCGTTTTTTACGAAATAAAAGATATTTGTTACACCTTCAGAAACAGAAATTGCTGATGCAGGTAGCGTGAAAATGCTTAAAATAATTGCAAATGCGAGTATAATACTGATAATTTTCTTCATAAAATCATCCCTTCGTGTCTTTCTTAAATAAATATTACCATAAATATGTATAATTATCAATGCGGTTGAAATTTATGGAAAAATGTAGTATAATATTTGAATTATATATCTTTGAAAGGAAAGATTTTATGAAAATTACTCCTGCAAGTACTTTAAAGGATGTTATGAATACGCCTGTCGGTAACGACCTTGTTGAAATGGTTGCTTATCATACCGGTATTCCGGGTGCAGTTATCCATAACCCATTGGTTGGTAAAATGAAGTTGAAGACTATCCCAAAACTCTTGGGTGACAAGCTTCCAATGGAAACTATTGAACATATGTGTAACCTTTTGAATTTAACTCCTGAAAAGGTTATTACAAAGGACGAGGTTGACCCAAAATGGTGGAAAGAATCTGTTATTTATCAGATTTATCCTCGTTCATTTATGGACTCAAATGGCGATGGTATCGGTGATTTACAGGGTATTATCTCAAAGCTTGATTATCTTAAGGATTTAGGTGTTGATGTACTCTGGTTAAGCCCAATTTACGATTCACCTAACGACGATATGGGTTATGATATCCGTGATTATCGCAAGATTATGACAGAATTCGGCACAATGGACGATTTCGACCTTATGCTCCAGGAAATTCATAAGCGTGGTATGAAACTTGTTATGGACCTTGTTGTAAACCATACTTCTGACGAACACGAGTGGTTCCAGAAAGCATTGGCAGGGGACCAGAAATACAAGGATTACTATATCTTCCGTAAGGGTAAAGGTGCCGGAATCCCACCAAATAACTGGACATCAGTTTTCTCAGGCTCAGCCTGGAATTACTATCCTGAGCTTGACGAGTGGGCAATGCACATCTTCTCATCAAAACAGATGGACCTTAACTGGGAAAATCCTGATATGAGAAAAGAAATTGCAGAAATGGTATGCTGGTGGCTCGAAAAAGGCGTTGACGGCTTCAGAATGGACGTCATCAACCTTATTTCAAAGGTGGAAGGACTTCCTGACGGTAATCCGCTTGTTGGTGAATTCATCGGTTATGGTGGTGAACATTATTTCTGGGGACCAAGACTCCACGAATACCTCCACGAGCTTAACGAAAATTCATTCAAGAAATTCCCTGAATCCTTCTGTGTTGGTGAAACAGGTGGTATCGGCGTTGAAATGGCTAAATACCTTGTTGATGATTCCCGTGAAGAAATAAGAGAAACATTCCTTTTTGACCAGCTTGAAACTCCTGGTAAACAAAGATGGAGTGATTATAAATATGACCTTAAATACTTGAAGGAAATGTTTACAAAATATCAGCTTTCACTCTATGGCTCATCATGGCCAACACTCGTTATCGAAAACCACGATAACCCACGAATGACATCAAAGGTTAACCCTGACCCTAAATTCAGAAAACCTCTTTCAAAGCTTATCGGTGCAATTCTCCTTACAGGTCGTGCAACACCATATATCTTCCAGGGTGAAGAGCTTGGTATGATGAACTGTGCATTTAATGATATGAGTGAGCTTCGTGACGTTGAGTCAATCAATAGATATGCTGAACTTATCGAAAAGGGCAAAACACCTGAAGAAGCATGGAAAGAAATTATGGCAGGTAGCCGTGACCATTCAAGAACTCCTGTTTGTTGGGATGACAGTGAAAATGCAGGTTTCACAACAGGTACACCTTGGATTCGTGTAAATGATGACTATAAAGAATGTAACGTAAAGGCACAGCTTGAAGATAAAACAAGCCCTTATAATTACTATAAAGCACTTATGGCACTTCGTAAGGAAAATAAGGCAACTCTTGTTTACGGTGACTTCCAGCCACTCAAGACAAATGATAAAACATTTTGTCTTTACAGAGAAAGCGCAGAGGGCAAATTCTATATTGAAATGAACCTTACAGAGAATATTGTATCCCGTCCAAGACCTGCAGAAGGTGAGTGTGTGCTTTCAAACTATTCTGTAAGTGCAGACAAACTCCGTGCTTATGAAGTAAATATTTACAAAGTAAACTAAATAGACAGTAAAGGTGTAGTGAAAGCTAAACCTTTTGTCATAATTTACAATCTTTCGTGAATGTGTTGACTAATGTCAAAGTTTATGATAGAATAATGCGAAATCACTTCGATATGACCCGTAATGAGCCACACTTGAAGTGATTTTTTTATGGTAATTTACTATTCGGAGGATAAAATTAATGAGTCAGACAAACGAAAATAAGAAAATTAAACTTTTCCATAAACCACCAAAGGGAAAACTTCCTGCACTTTGCCTTGTGTTCTTATGGATTGCATTGTGGAATTCAATGTTCCAGTTGCTTGAAATCACACACATTATGCCACACGAAGGCTTGAGAGTGGTCAACTGGGCATTTTTCATGACAGTTGCTGTATTCTTCCTTCAGGAAGAGCTTACATACAAAGAACGCTTCTGGTACACAATTTGTGGTGGTACAGTAGGTCTTCTTCTTGCAGCATGTGTAGGTCTTGGTAAAGGACTTTTAGTGAATCTTGGATTGCCAGAGCTTGCTGCAACATGCATTCCACTTGTAACAATAATCGGAATTCTTATTCTTACAAGGCCATTTCTTCCTATGTTTTTCAATGATGTTGGATTTGTTTATCTTATCTGTTCATTCATCAACAAAAAGACAATGCTCGCAGACCTTCCAAGCCATCTTCTTTCACTTGTTTTAGGTTCAATTATTTTGAATCTTGGTGCAACTGGTATTATCACACTTTACAGGAAGCATATGGCAAAGAAAAGAGCAAAAGAACAGTAAAAAAGGTTGTAGGGGACGATGACAATATCGTTCCTTTTTTATTTTAAATCTTTTAATTCTCATATTGACATTTTGAAATTCATAATATATAATAATAAGGCTGTTAAAACAGTATGCTGGTGTGGCGAAATCGGCAGACGCAAGGGACTTAAAATCCCTCGGTAGCAATACCGTACCGGTTCAAGTCCGGTCACCAGCACCAAAAAGGTGGAATTACACTCAAAATGTGTGGTTCCGCCTTTTTCTTTTTGAAATTTATGGACTTGAACCATTATTACTTTTTTGGAATTATTACAAGAATGTCAGGACTAATGGAAACTTTTGAAGAAGATTTAAGACTTATAGCTTATTCAGAAAAAATGGTAGCATTTCTACCAAATTAATTTATCGAAAAAACCAATTAATTGTCACTTTGATTATTGCATATCTTAATTGCGAGTGCTAAAATATAGACGCTTTAATTCTTGATATAAGAGGCGAATTTATGGAAACCTTACTTTGTCTTTCAATTGCACTTTTTGCAGGACTAATGTTATCCCGAGTTGCAAAGATATTTAAACTTCCTGCTGTAACAGCATATCTGATAGCCGGTATCCTTGTAGGTCCTTATTTCCTTGGCTCATTCGGATTTAATGGTTTTGGATTTACAAGTATGGAAAATATCGGTGCCTACGAAATTATTCCTGATGTGGCACTTGGATTTATCGCATTTTCAATCGGCAATGAATTCAGATTTTCCCAGCTTAAACAAATTGGTAAACAGGCTACTGTAATTGGTATTTTTCAGGCGTTAGCCGCTTGCTTACTTGTTGATGGGGCATTGATTGCCGTTCATTTTATAGCACCTGATAAATTGCCATTACCTGCAGCAATTGTGTTGGGTTCTGTTGCAACTGCAACTGCTCCTGCTGCAACTTTGATGGTTGTAAAACAATATAAGGCAAAAGGTCCTCTTACAAGTTTGCTTCTTCCTATTGTTGCTCTTGATGACGCAGTAGGTCTTATAGTTTTTGCAGTTTCATTTGGTATTGCAAAAGCTCTTATTGAGGGAAGTGTGGATGTTATTTCAATCATCATAGAGCCACTTTTGGAGGTTGTATTATCTCTTTTACTTGGTGCGGTTCTGGGATATTTATTCAATTTCTGTGAAAGATTCTTCCATTCAAGGTCAAAACGACTTGCAATGTCTGTAACATTTGTTTTCCTTGCAGTTTCATTGTCAATGCTTAAATTCCAGATTGGTGGAGTTCATATTGCGTTCTCATCATTGTTGACTTGTATGATGCTTGGAACAATATTCTGCAACATTTGTGATTTTTCTGAAGAACTTATGGACAGAGTTGACAGATGGACAGCACCATTGTTAATTTTATTCTTTGTAATAAGTGGTGCAGAGCTTGAATTAGCAACCTTCAAGGATATTGGTATTGTGCTTATCGGTCTTATTTATATCCTATTCAGATGTCTTGGTAAGTATCTGGGTACATCATTCAGTGCAAAAGCAACAAAATGTGATAAGAACATTGTTAAATATCTTGGTATCACTCTTTTCCCACAGGCTGGTGTAGCTCTTGGTATGGCAATCAAAGCTCACGAATTGGGAGAGCAAGGTGCTATCGTTGCCAACATTACACTTTTCGCTGTTCTTATTTATGAGCTCATCGGTCCATTCCTTACTAAATTATCATTACTCAAAGCAGGGGAAATCAAGCCGGAAGGAAAAGTCAGCGCAAGAGGCGAAAACGTAAAAGCATAAGTATATAGATGGTTTTAACATTTAGTTAAAGCCATCTTTTTTATTATGGAAAATCAAAGTTTATCGAACAGAATTGAATTCAGTGTCATTCTGAGGAACGAAGTGACGAAGAATCTCTGTTGGTTGATATGTTATCTTTGGAGGAGATTCTTCGCTTACGCTCAGAATGACAAACCAAATTGGTTATCCCTACAAATTATAATTTGTATTTCTCTTTTTATTTATTTTCATTGAAAAAGAATTTAATATATGGTAAAATCTATCTATCTATAAGACGGAGGTCTTTTTATGAAATATTTAATCAATACTGACAATTTCAGAAATTTCGACGTTGCAGAAATCAACAAGCTTTCTCCACGTGCATATTTTATTCCATATTCACAGAAGGAAAAACTCTGTCAGCAGGACGTGCTCACAGAACGTTATAACAGTGATATGGTAACTGTACTTAACAGCGAATGGGAATTTAAATATTACGAAAAGGATATGCTTATTCCAAAGGAATTTTATACAGACAGAATTCAGTTTGATAAGATAACTGTGCCTTCTACATGGCAGAGAACAGGTTATCGTGAGCCTTGCTATCTCAATACAAGATATGAGTTTAATGCAAAACTTTATCCCGGAATCCCTGAAGAAGTTCCAATGGGTATTTACAGAAAAGTAATTAATATCGACAACCCTGAAAAAGTATATATCCTCACATTTATGGGCGTTATTTCATCACTTGACCTTTATGTCAATGGTGAGTTTGTTGGTTATAGCGAAGGTGCACATAATTCAGCCGAATTTGATATTTCAAAATACCTCCAAAAGGGTGAAAACGAAATTCTTGCCGTTGTAAGCAAATGGTCAACAGGTACATACCTTGAGTGTCAGGATATGTTCCGTGAAAACGGTATTTTTCGTGATGTTCTTTTGACAGAACTTGAAAAGACATATCTCTATGACTATACGGTTGATACAGAAAAGAAGGGTAATACTTATGACCTTAAAGTATCCTTTAAGGTAAAGGGAGAAAAAGAAGGCTCTGCAGTTACTGTTGAGCTTTTCGATGGTGAAAATCTCCTTGCAAGAGAAACTGCCGATGCAAAGGCAAAGTCATCAATCACATTCTCAAATCTCGATGTGGTCGAATGGAACGCAGAAGAGCCATATAATTATGACCTTTTCCTCACCTTAGAGGATTCAAATGGCAACAAAACCTGTGTAAAGAATATCACCGGTTTCAAAACAGTTGAAATTAAAGGAAATGTGTTCTGTTTAAATGGTGTGCCTATCAAATTCAAGGGTGTTAATCACCACGATACAAATATGAAAAATGGTTATGTTCTTACAGGTAAAGAAATCAAGGCAGAACTTGAGTTAATGAAGAAACTCAATATCAATTCTATCCGTACTTCTCATTATCCACCTGACCCAACACTCATAACCCTTGCTGATATTATGGGCTTCTATATTGTTGACGAAGCAGATATTGAAACCCATGGTGCATGGCATATTAAGGCTCCGGCAGGTGATAACTGTACAATCAGCCACGACCTTAAATGGGAAGGCAGATATGTTGACAGAGTAAGCAGAATGGTTTGCCGTGACAGAAATCATCCGAGTATCACAATGTGGTCACTTGGTAATGAGGCTTGGGGATATAATTGTCAGGATTCTTGTTACGATTATATTAAGAACAGTGGCTCAAAAATCCCTGTTCACTATGAAAGCGTAATTCATACAAAACGCTTTGCTTATGATGTAATTTCTGAAATGTATCCGGGTCAGGAAAAAGTAGCTGAAATCGGTGCAAAAACTTTTAAAGATAAGAGATATTTCGAAAAACCATACTTTATGTGTGAATATGTTCACGCTATGGGCGTAGGTCCCGGTGCGGTAGAAGAATATTGGGAAAGCATCTATGCCCACGACAGCCTTATGGGTGGTTGTGTTTGGGAATGGGCTGACCACGCAGTTTATCATAATGGTACAGATAAATACAAGTATCAATACACATATGGTGGCGACCACGGTGAAGAAAAGCACGACAGTAATTTCTGTGTTGACGGTATGCTTTATCCTGACAAAACACCACATACAGGTGCTTATACAATCAAGGCGGTTTACAGACCAATAAGAAGTAAACATATCAGCGGAAAATGCTTTGAATTCAAAAATACAAATGGATTTAAAAACAGTAAATACTTAAAGGTTATCTGGACTCAGCTTGTAAATGGTGCAGAGGTTAAGTCAGGTGAGTTATGCCTTGATATTGAGCCAATGCAGACAAAGACTTATGAAATTCCTTATGATTGGTATGACCCTGAAAAGGATTGCCATATCAATATCGCATATTATGACGGTGAAACTCGTTTAGCACTTGAACAGGCTGTACTCTCTGATAGAGCAAGATTTACAAAGAATTTATCCATCGCAGGAAAATATAACTATACAGAAAACGATGGCTTGGTTGTAGTTGAATTTGACGATGGTCAGGTAGTTTTTGATAAGAAAACAGGTGAAATGACAAGCTATGTGAAGAATGGCTGTGAGTTCATCAATTCAAATGCTGCTGACGGTAAAAAAGGTTTTGTACCTAATCTTGTCCGTGCTTCACTTGATAATGATTCTTACGGACAGAAAGAGCCTTGGGCAAGAATCAATCTTCACGATGCAGATACAGTAGTAACTGATTTCAGAACGGTTGACAAGTCAATTTATATGCTTGTCGGTGTTGCATATACAATCAAGAAGGGTGTCCGACATTTCTTCCGTGCAAATGTAACATACAAGATTTTCGGTAACGGACTTGTTGAAGTTGATTGTAAGCTTGATAAAGCACTTTTCGGTTGCAGTCAGTTACAGCGTTTCGGTCTTATGACAGAGCTTTTACCGGAATTCAAAAATATCGAATTCTACGGCAGAGGCTCTGACGAAAAAATGGAAAATATCTGTGATATGAAGGACCACGCATATATCGGCATCTGGAAAACAACAGTTGAAGCTATGCACGAGCCTTATGTGATGCCACAGGATAACGGAAACTGTGGTGCGGTAAAATACCTTAAGCTTTCAAATAATAAGGGCAATACTTTTACAGTTTATGGTGCACCAAAATTCAGCTTCTCGGCTCACAACTATACACAGAAGTCACTTTACAATGCAAAGCATCAGGAAGAGTTAGAATTTGTTGATTCAACAGTCCTTTGTATTGATGGATTTATGCGTGGTACCGGTACAAACACCTGTGGTCCTGATACAATGGAAAAATATCAGGTTAAAACAGATAAAACACTTGCATTTAAATTTGCATTCAAGGGTGAATAATTATGTTGGAATATAAATGGTTTCCTGCTGGAATTATTGACGACTCCTTCAGGAATTTAAGAATTGAAATATTTGTAAAAGAGCAGGGTGTACCTGAAGAAAACGAGTTTGATGAATATGATATGCAGGTACCACATCTTGTAATTTTTTCAGATAATGAGCCTGTTGCAACGGGCAGGGTAATCCCTTATGGTGAAGACACTGTAAAAATCGGTAGAATTGCTGTGAAAAAGGATAAAAGAGGATTAGGACTTGGCGAAAAAATCATTCTCGAGCTTTTACGCAAAGCAAAAGAAGATGGTGCAAAAACTGTAAGAGTCGGTGCACAGACTCACGCGGTAGGATTTTATGAGAAATGTGGTTTTTCACTTCTGGGAACACCTGAATATATGGAAGAAAACATTCCTCATTACGACATGATTTTAAACTTTTAGGGAGCATATATGAAATTATTTTATAATAAACCTCCATCAAAAATGAAACTCAAAAAAGCATATTTCAAGGGCTTTGAAAATATCTGGGAACAGACCTCATTGCCACTTGGTAATGGTAGCCTTGGTATGGGTATAATCGGTAATGTAAAATCCGATAAAATTGTCCTTAACCATAAGACCTTGTGGGCAGGTGGTCCATCACCAAAGCGACCTGATTACTGTGGCGGTAATATAACCACTCCGGACAAAAACGGAAAACTTCCTGTTGATTATTACAAGGAAATTTATACTGCATTTAAAAATGGTGAGGATAAAAAGGCTCATGAACTTTGTGAAAAGTTAGTGGGAATTTCAGACGGTTACGGTGGGTATCGTTGCTGGGGTACATTTGATTTTGATTTCGACGGAATCCACAGAAAAAAGAGTTATCATCGTGAACTTGATATGGGAAACGGTGTCTGCACAGTTTCTTATGATGCTAAAAAGGGCTTTACAAAAACTATTCACGATGAGAGAGTTGCATTCGTTTCATACCCACACAACTGTGGTGTAATCCGTGTTA
>JAZNLY010000091.1:0-22975 GCA_045579305.1 Candidatus Fimenecus sp.
GCTCAGCTGGGAGCCCAAGGCACTCAAAAACGCACCCTCGGTAAAAATTGAATATTATGCACATGGGGCATTAGCTCAGTTGGGATGAGTGCTTGACTGGCAGTCAAGAGGTCAGGGGTTCGACCCCCCTATGCTCCACCAAATGAAAGTCAGACGAACACTGACTCGCACACACGGAACATTGTTCCATCAGAAAAAACCACTTCTTCGGAAGTGGTTTTTCAGTTTTATTCACCTTGCAGCGAATTTTATTGCTTTACAGTGTTATTCGTTTCGCTAGTTTGTGACGAATAAATTATCACCTTACATCACAGCATACTGAGTAATTATCTTTTTGCCACAATTTTTAGATACATTATAATCCTAAGTTTCCACCTCGAATTATTAATATTAAACCTCAAATATAGGCTTTTTTCAATTTCTAATTTAATTCTACCTTCATTTTGTTGCAAAGAAACTAAAAAATAAGTACAATGAACGCAGAGGTGATACATATGAATATGTATAAATTCGGAAATTACATCTGTAAACTTCGTGAAGATAAAAATCTAACTCAGGCTGAACTTGCGAATCAGTTAGGCGTTTCTGATAAATCCATATCCAAATGGGAAAACGGACAAGCTTTTCCACGAATTGAAACATTTGAAAAACTTGCACTTGCATTAGATACAACTGTAGAAGATATTTTTTCTGCAAGTAAAGATGGAGTAAAAAGAGTTTGCATAGCAAATAATTTCTATTATGTAATGCAGATTGATGTTGATGGACAGTTACATTATATAATGGCTGATGAAAGCAAATGGATTGAAATAAATGATAAAGCAGATTCGTTAGTAATTAAAATTACAGGTGAATTTCTAACGGATGAATCATTCGGGAAATTGGATAAAAGTGCTTCCACCCTAAAAGAAAAACTTATGTTTAAGTTTATGAAAAAGGCAACATCTGAGTTGATGAGTTTGATTTTGCAGGTGGATTGCACATACGAGATTTCAAACATAAATCCTGATTCACTTATCACAATTGAACACGACGGATTTGATTTAGGTGATAGAACTTGGATGATGCAGGATTTTCAAATTATGTATCCCAAAATCATTTGTGAAAACGGTACAAAATTTGAACTGTTGGAAGCAAGAGGAAAGAACAGCAAAGAAATAATTAAAAAGTATAAAAAATTAGGTTTGCAATCCGATATGGGGTTGGATTTCATCACAATGTTTCTTGCATACCCTTTGAGAGGTATATATTTCAAACATTTATGTAAACCTAATGTCTTAAAGAAAAACATTTTGAATGTTGAAACTCATAAAGCGAATACCGAAAAAAGAAATAATGGTAAGAAAATTGGTTGCTTAGGAGGTTGTTTTTCTATATTTTTAGTTTTACTGCTTTGGTTTGTCTTGGAAGTGTTTGTTTTTTCTGTGCTCTTTGTGGCATCTGAAAAACCATATCTAGTTGCTTCGGATTATTCATCAATAACCTACAAAGACAATGTATATGTAAGGATAGAAGAATTGCCGGAATATGCTTATCCTACAACAATTCTTGGAGCTTCAATTTGGGAGGATTCAAGAACAGATGGTCTTTCGAAATGGGACCAATCTTTGCAAGGCAATAAAGTTCAACTGTTTGAGGATGATGAGGGCAGAGAATATCTGTGGTTGGTTGAAGATTATGTGGATACCATTCTTGGTGCAAAGAATAATGGCGAAGATAAAGATTATGAAGATTTTGACAAACATTATGTGTACGTTTGTCAAAACCCTTAAACAGATAAACCGAGTAGAGCACAAAAATCTACTCGGTTTTCTACATTATGCTGCTTTGTCTATTCCCACCATAAACTGCTCAAAGTCAATAGTAAACTCATATTTTATCCTCTTCCTGATATTTCTTGAAACATCTAAAAAATTATGATACAATAAAAATCGAAAAAGGAGGAGTAAATCATGTTTACATTCGTCAAATTGATTTCTGCAATTACTGCTTTTGTTTTGTCGGTACTCCCTTTGGTAAATCCCCCTGAAGAACAAAAGTGCAAACCCGAATTTTCAGGTACCTTTATTCAATCCTGGATGACTTGCTCATGGGATGATGAAAGATGGACAGAAGAAGTCGAAAATATGAAAAAAGCAGGTATTGAATATCTTGTTCTTCAATGCCTTGCAGATAAAGGCTATGAAGAAAACGGTGGTCAGTGGAATGTTTATTACGACACTGACGTTGAAGCTTTAAAAGATGCCACCTTTGGTGGTGATTGTCTTGAGCCTGCACTAAGGCATTGTCAGAAAGCAGGAATTAAGGTTTTTGTTGGTCTATCAATGTTTGATGATTTCTGGAATGAAGCCGCTCTCGGTTCATTATATCAGGATGTCTGCCATGTTGCGGGTGATATGATAGAAGATATCTATAACAAATATGGTGAAGAATATAAAGATTGCCTTTATGGTTGGTATTTTACTCCCGAAATCAGTAATGGCTTTCTTTGTCAGGCATCTCTTGATGGAATCATAAAGGGAATAAATCATATTATTGACAGAATTAACCACGTCGATGAAACAAAACCACTTCTTATGAGCCCATTCTATTCAGAATATATTGCAACTGGCCCTATCACTACTCTTGGTAGCTATGTGAGATTTTTCAACAAAGTTAATTTCCGTGATGGTGACATTTTTGCTCCTCAGGATGCTGTTGGGGCAAAATGGACAAGGGAAAAGAGCCTTGAAACGACTTGGAAACTTTACAAAGCTGCCGTTGATTCCTGTGATGCCGATATAAAGCTTTGGGCTAACTGCGAAAACTTTGATGGAGCAATTGCAAGTGAAATCCTCGGTGGAGCTCTTTCTCCAAAAATTACAGAACACAAATCCAATGTGACTGCAACTCTTGACCATTTTGTCCGTCAAATGGAAATCGCTTCAAAATATGCAGAAAATATTATTACATTTTCATACAATCACTATTACAGCCCATCACATGTAAACCCTGCATTCATTAACACTTATTACAACTATATAGAAAATGATTATACACTCGAAAGCGAAGCTCCACAAGCTCCGGAAAACACAGAGAAAGTACAGAGTGACCGTGGTATTGAACTAAGATGGGACGAAGCAATTGACAATATCGGTATTGCTTATTACCGACTTGAAAAAGACGGGAAATTTCTTGCAAGAATTGATAAATATTATGGAACAGAAGAGAATTACTTTATCGACGAAACAGGGAATATGGAAAGTATATATACTATTGAAACTGTCGATGCAGCAGGAAACAGTACGGGTAAAATAACAATAAACTGAATCACTTTGCATTATAATTAACATACGCCGGATAGAGTATTGCTTCCTATCCGGCATTTTTTATGTCTGTCAATCAAAAAGGTTAAAATTTCAGAATACTTAACTCGTCTTATTCATTGTGAATTTATTGAAATCTGCTTTCTATTGTGTTATACTGTATATTATAGTATGTAAAAGGAGAGAAAGTTTATGAGCACGAAACAAACCAAGCCTCAGAATCCACTGTGGCAAACAACCAAGCCTGAGAGAAGTAGTTATTATACATATTTCTTCGGACAAAATATGATTTATAGTATGATAGCAAGCTATCTTACCACCTTCCTTCTTCTTATCGGCGTTAATCCCGTAAAATCTGCGGCGGTTATGTTGGCAGTAAAAGTATGGGATGCTGTTAATGATGCTATCTTTGGTGTAATTTTCGACAAGGTTCAGTTCAAGAGTAATCAGAAATATATTCCTTGGTTAAAAATCGCTTGTGCACTCACACCTGTGGCAACTGTTGCTATCTTTATTATCCCTACAGCTGCAAGTGAAACAGTTAAACTTATCTGGTTCGCGTTGGCATACATTATCTGGGATACTGCATACACACTTTGCGATGTACCTGCATTCGGTATCATCACTGCAATGACAAGTAATGTTGAAGAAAGAAATACAATTCTTTCTCTCAAGGGTATTACCGGTGGTGTCGGTACAGCTCTTACAACAGTTCTTGTCAGTGTTCTTATCAGTGAATTTATCGGTTTAGGCTATGGCCCAGTTTCCATTATAGTTGCAATTATAGCTATGGCAACCATGTTCCCGGTCTGCAAACACTGTCAGGAAAGAAACAAGAGTATTGATGAAGAACAGTTCACAGTAAGAAGAATGCTTAAGTATGTTATCAGCAACAAATATCTTCTCATTTACTATCTTGGCTATATTTTCTATTCAGGTGCACAGACATACAATGCACTTCATATGATTCTGGCGTATTACATTTATGAAAACTCACTTGCCTCTCTTATTACAGGTACTGTTGCAGCATTACCACAGCTTATCATGGCTCTTCTCGTACCTAAAATCATCAGAAAGATGGATAAGACTAAGCTCTTCAAGATTAGTGCTATTGCAACTATTATCCTTTCTTTCCTTATTCTTCCTACAAAAGGTAGTTTCATTCTCTTTGTTATTACATTTATGCTTCGTTCAATTCCTCTTGGTATTATCGGCGTTCTTTCATTCACATTCACACCTGACTGTGCAGAGTATGGTCAGTACACAACAGGTACAGAAGCAAAAGGTATCACATTTGCTATCCAGACCTTTGCAGTTAAACTTGCCGCAGCTATCTCAGGCTCAATGGGACTTGCACTTCTTGGCTGGTTTGGTTTCAAAACATTCGATGGCGTTGACAGCTTTGAAGCACTTGAAGCAATCAATGCAAGAGCTCAGCAGACAGCGGAAGCGATGGATGGTCTCTGGTTTACATATAACGTTGTACCTATTATTGGTCTTGTAATTGCCTTGATTATCTGGAGCTTCTATAAGCTTAACGATAAGGATGTTCAGGTTATGGCGGACTGTAACGTTGGTAAAATTACTAAAGACGAAGCAGAAAAGCTCCTTTCAAAGAAATATTAATATTAATAATTCTTATAAGCAAAAAACTCCGGGTAGTTAAATCTACTCGGAGTTTTATCTATTTTATATGTCTCATATTGTCCACATCGTACCATTTAACTTCAAAGCCTGCACCATGGGAGCAGAAAACTGATGATGACGGATTTTCTAAATCTCTTTCTTTATCATAACCAATTTTTTCAATAACTTCTTCTGCATTGTGGCAAGGTCTGTAACCATTTTCACGCATTGAAATAATGCCTTTACCTGATGTGTATGAAATCACTTCTTCAGGATAGTCCATAAATTCAGAAACAGGACCCTCACCTTTTATAATTGCTTCTGTTTCTGTCATTTCAGGTGGTTGGAATTCCCCACACAACCTCTGAATATCCGATACTGCTCTGCCAAATGAAGCAATCGGCACTCGTAAAGTGAAAGAGTAATATGGCTCAAGCAAAATATTATCAGCCTTTTCGAGTCCTTGTCGGACAGCTCTGTATGTTGCTTCCCTAAAGTCACCACCTTCTGTATGCTTAAGGTGTGAACGACCTGCTGTAAGTATAATTTTCACATCCGTGAGAGGCGAACCCGTAAGAATACCAAGATGTTCTTTTTCCCTTATATGAGTAAGAATAAGATGTTGGAAATTGGAATCAAGCATTTCAAGACTGCATTCATTTTCTATAACCACTCCACTACCTCTGTCAGTTGGTTCAAGACGCAGTTGTGTTTCTGCATAATGTCGTAAAGGTTCGTAATGACCATAGCCCATAACAGGAGCTTTTATCGTTTCTTTATAAAGAATTCTGCAAGGACCAAAATCAATATCCATTCCAAATCGTTCTTTTACTATGGATTGCAATATTTCCAGTTGAATTCTTCCCATTACACGAATCTGAATCTGTTCCTCATCCGAATATTTTGAAATATGGACGGAAAGTTCGGGAAGTTCCTGGTCAATAATTCTGAGATTTCTATATGCCGCATGTATTTCTGTCCCATCACAGATAATGACCTGGGCAGAAAGCAACGGATTCAACTTCATTCGTGCACCCTGTTTAATACCTTCAGCATTTATATCCTCACCAGCAGAAACCGAAGAAAGTCCCGATACGGCACACACACTTCCGGCATAAACCGACTGAATTGCCTGATATTTCTCACCCGAATAAATACGAATCATGTCAATTTTTTCGTCACCTACGGGCATTTTTACAGATATACTACCACCTGTTATTTTCAGAAAACTCAATCTGTTGCCCTGATTGTCGTGGAGAATTTTATACACCTTTGCACTGAATGAGTCGGGATATTCCTTATAAGAAGTATACTTTTCAAGACCTTCAAGAAGTTTATCAACACCAATATCCTGCAAAGCTGAACCGAAAAAGCAAGGGAACGCTCTTCTTTCAGATACCGCCTTTACAACTTCTCGGGTCATAGATTTGTCGTCTGCTTCTCCCTCAAGATAGGCTTCCAACAGTTCCTCGCTCATCATAGAAATTTCTTCGTCAAATTTTTCTTTTTCCTGAGTAAAATCAACACACTCACTACCGAGTCTTGCTTTTAATTCTGTCAGCATATTATCTTTATTGAAGCCATCACGGTCCATCTTGTTTACAAAAATAAAAACCGGAATATTATATTCCGAAAGCAACTGCCATATTGTTTCGGTATGGCTCTGCACACCGACTGCACCATCAATTACTAACACTGCATAATCCAACACACCAAGAGTACGTTCCATTTCTGCAGAAAAATCCACATGACCCGGAGTGTCTATAAGGGTAAATTGCTTTTCGCCCAGATTAAACGGATTCTGCTTTGAAAAGATTGTTATACCACGATTCCTTTCAAGCTCATAGGAGTCGAAATGCGAATCTTTTTTATCAACACGACCAAGCCGACGGATTACACCGGTTCTGTAAAGAACGGCTTCCGTCAGCGTTGTTTTTCCCGCGTCAACGTGGGCAAGTATTCCAATTACACTTTCCTTTGACTGCATTGTGCTACCTCGGTTTGTTTTTTAATATATGCACATATTGTAACACTTTTAAATTTTCAGAGCAATAGTATACCATAAAAAAGGACTTAGCCTTACACTAAGTCCTTGGTTTTATATTATTTGTTATCTTCTAAATAATGCATCAAGAATTGGTTTGAATGACATTTCGCTGAATGCTTTGTCACCATAGATAGCATAGAGCAAATCGCTGACAGCTCTTGTGATGATGTAAAGAATACGGTTGATGCCCTTTGATGTGTTAGCTGCATCGCCACTTGTAATCTTATTAAAGATTTCATAGAAACGGTCATTCGCAGCCTTGAACTCTTCAACATCAACAACTGTATTTGCAAGCATTTCGTCAACCTGTGCAATTGCTGCTTTAAGCTCTTCTGCATCTTCAGCAGAAAGAGTGCTTGTATCATAATCTCTCATTGAATCAACATCTTCTCTGAGCGTCTTTGTTTCTCTGCTGTAGTTGAACTGAGGGAACTTGTCAGGATATGAATGAACACTTGTAAAGTTTTCATCTGTAACGAGATGAATAATGAGACTCATAATTACGTCATTTGATGCTGTTGTCGCATGATTCTGTCCGCTGAAATAGAATGTGTGTTCAGGAAGAAGACCTGTACAAACGTCCATAATTCCTTCCGGGTCAGTATGGTCATGATTTTCAGGGTCAGAACAATTATTTCTTGATGAAACATAATCTTCAGGAAGAGGTGTGTTCATATTTACACTGTATGCACCCATTGACGTTGAAGCAACGTGAATAATACCGTCACAGTTCTGAGAATCGTGTGATACTGCAAGCTGATAGAGCTCAACATTTGTATCAACAACGTCAAATACTTTAACGCCATCCTTGATTGCCTTGAGAATATATTTTTCTGAATCAAGCTGTGCTTTATAATACCAGTCAGCCTGTCTGCGGATTTCTTCAAGACCTTCTTCTTCAAGATATTTCTCTCTGCAAGCAGGATAGTCACCTGATGGAACAAGACCCCACATAAGTGTAGAATATCTCAGATAATCTCTAACCAATGTGTCTGCAATAATATCTAAAAGATTATCAACATCTGCATTTGGCATAAGTCTCATAGCAATATTGATTATGTAACCAAGATAGTTTTCATAACCGATAACTGATGGCATAGCTGATGTATAAAGGACATCTGCGTTTTTATTGAAGCCATATCTGTAACAGTCACCAAGAAGTGCAGCACCATCAAGCGCAGGAACTGTAAATACAACTCTGTTGATATCTCTTGCAAATGAAATGCCTTTTTCTTCATAGAGCTTCATAAGAGCATTTGCAATTGAACCACCCTGGCTTACAGGAATAATATTAACCTTATCTGAGCCTGTATCTTTCTTAACAAACTGAATATAGTCATAAAGGTCCTGTGCAGTCTGAATCATGTTGCCTGTTGAAACATAATTGAAAACATAAAGGTTGTCCATACCTGCGATTTCAAAATATTCCTGAACAGGAAAATGATTGAGCATCTGTGTTCTCTGCTTTTCTGTGATTGTAGCAACACTGCCCTCATAAACTGCAGGACGGACATCGTCGATGAATTCACCGTTAGTATCTGAACGCTGTTTACCCATAAGGATGTTGCCAAGAATCTTTGAAACTTCTTTAGCTGCCATCTGGTCCTTGTCTTCCTGAGTAGCAAACATACTGATAATCGGAAGAAGAGCCTTAGTAACAATCTGCTCAATTTCTTTTTCTGTGATTGAAACATAGAATGGACCTGGAATTGGTTCACCGTTTTCATCAGCAAGAATTTCACCGTTTTCATAAGCATATGTTTCACTCTGGAACAAGCCTGGAATGACGATTGTTGGAACATAGTCAGCTCTTGCTGCGGAGCCTAAAATAGATACGCAGGAAAAAGCCAGAACTACTGCCAAAACAACTGCGAGAATCTTTTTTGTCTTTTTCATAAATAAAAACCCTTTCCGTAAATATATAGATAAATTATAACAGTTAACAACTGATTTGTAAACATATTGTAGTGATTTTGAACGTAAAAAAAGAACTTATACATTTAAACACTTTGCACAAGTTCTTTACATTATTATTTCTTATCAAGGAAATTTGAAAGTTCTTCCATAAATGCATTAACATCCTTAAATTGTTTATAAACAGATGCGAAACGGACATAAGCAACTTCGTCAATTCCCTTGAGTTTTTCCATAACCAGCTCACCGATGTGGACACTTGTAACTTCCCTGTCGAGAGAATTCTGAAGTGTTGTTTCGATTTCACTTACTGCCCTTTCAATAGTTTCCATTGAAACAGGACGTTTTTCACAAGCAGTAAGCATACCCTTGATAAGCTTTGTACGGTCAAACACCTCACGTGTTTTATCCTTTTTCACCACAACAATGGGAACATTTTCAATGATTTCATAAGTAGTGAATCTTTTCGCACATTGAATACATTCACGTCTGCGACGGATTTTTTCACCTTCATCAGTAGGACGAGAATCAATTACCTTGCTTTCTTCATAACCACAAAAAGGACATTTCATAAAAAACACTCCTGATTTTTCTATATATAGTATTTTATCACACTTCAGGGCACAATGTAAAGGGGTTATAAGAATTTTTTCAATTGATTAACTGCAAAAGTCAGCTCCTTATCACTTTCAAAACCATTTTCATACAATTCTATTATATAATCGCCACTGTATCCCAAGGATTTCATTAAATCGAAAAATCTCTTGAAATCAAAATTTCCGTTTTTACAAGGTACAAAACAATCTTTTTCCTCGTTATGGTCACTTATATGAATATGACGAATATATTTGTGTAATTTTTCTGCAAATTCATAAGGATTGATACCCGTTCTTATTGATTGCTTTATGTCAAAGACCATATTGAAATCATCACCGATATATTCACCCATACGAAGAAGAAAATCCGGGCTTTCACTGCGATAATGAACAACATTTTCCTGACAGACCTTCAGGCCTTCCGACTTGCCCATCAATGTCAACTCACCAAATCGTTCATAATATTCTTCATCTGAAATACTCCCCGGTTTTTTAATTCCGTGAAGGACTAAAATCTCTGCACCAAGTGTATGCATAACATCAAAATGTCTTTTGAACGAGGTGTCTTTTGCTTCATAAAATCTACGTTTATATGAACTGAAAAGATGATATGACTCGGTAAATGAACCCATAGTATGAACTGAAGAGACTTTCATACCATAATAGTTGCAGATATCAGCCATATTATTTACAAAATCAGGTTCAAATTCCGAATCCGCATTCATAAATATTTCAATTGTTTTTACACCTGTTTCTCCTGCTCTTACAATTGACTTTTCTGTTTCAAGAGGATAAAAACAAGCTGATGATAATCCTATATCCATAATTTCAAATTACCTTTTTATTACTTTTAATCCAACTGTCTGTGTCTGCATTCCGCCACCTGTGAGAAGTCCACGATTAATACCACAGTCCGCAAAATCTCTGCCACGGCTGATAATAATGTAATTTTCGTCAGCAAGTCTGTTGTTTGTAGGGTCAACTCCATGCCAGTTTCCTTCGTGATAAACTTCAACCCATGCATGAGTTTCACCTTCACCCACCATCATACCGACAACATAGCGACAAGGAATTCCAGCTTTTCGCAAAAGTGCCAACAAAATATGGGAATAATCCTGGCAAACACCGGCACCATTTAAAAGTGCTTCTTCTGCTGTTGTTATAACACTTGTTGAGCCTGATTTGTAAATAATATTTGCACGAATTGCTCGTGTGAATTTCAACGCGGTATCAACTGCATCGTCAGAAATGCCAACCTGAATACGGTCAAACATTTTTTGGAGCTCTGCACCACACTTTGTAAAGTGAGTCGGATATTTATATACAGGATTAAGGTCGTTTTCAGGTGTTACATGTGCACCTGTTGTTACTGTGCCCGAAACATCAACTGTAAATTCATTATGCATTGTAACAATTCGGTCTGTTACAAGGATATTTCCGAATCCGTCATTTGAATATGTCAGTTCATTTTCGGGAAAAACCGTCACCTTGATATCTTCAATGTGCTGATTTTCACATTCAAGAGGAATACAACGAAGCGTGTAACAATGCTTTACCACGGGAAGCGAAAATTTAATTGACATATTATAAGTAAAATCCAAAACTGCCATTTTACATCACTCCTGTAATAAATAATTGTGACAATTCATTCTGAATTGAAATTCTGTAAGGCGTATAATCATCCTCTTCCAATATCATACGGGTAAGGCGCTCAATTGAATGAGAATTAAAATCAACGCCCACCTTATAAAGTCGATTGAGCATAATTGAATATTCTTTTCTCAACATTTCCACAGGATAATCAAGTCTTGTGTACAAGTCGAGTCTTTCAATACTTCTTCCAAATTTTAAAATATTTCTTGAAACCTCTGCTTCAATATTATCGTCGGCACTGCCCCAGAATGCGAAAATCCAGTCAGTTACTTCCTGCACCTTAAGCAAAGGTGCATTACTGCTGCTGCTCTTTTCCATACTGTCAACCGCAAGCTGAAGATATGCCAGAGTTTCTGAACTGATTACATTTCGCATTTCAACCGCATTGTCATAAGCGTGAAGAAGGCTGGAATAAATTGACGCAGGGTCATTTGAGTCAAAAAGGAATGAACTGATAAACTCCTGACGGCAGGAATAATTATTTGCAATTCCAAGTCTGCGACAGAAATTTATGTATTCTTCATCATTTGTATCAATCATAATATCGTAACATTCCGTAAAGGCTTTAAGGGTTGTAAAAACTCGTTCAACATAACGACCAAGCCAGAAAAGATTGTCACTTGATTTTATCGAGATAACACCCATGTGTCTTTAAAGCCTCCTCCCTGTGAAGAATTAACTACGAATGAGTTTGCATCCTTTGAAAATCTTGTAAGTCCTGATTTCCATACAACAGGTTCTTCCCCTGTAAGAACAAATGCACGTAAATCTGCTTTACGCTCTGTCCATGCACCATTTTCAACAACTTTAAGGTCATTAAACTGAATGACCTCTTGTGCAATAAATCTACGAGGCTCTTTCTGAATCATCTTCTTTAATTCATATACTCTTTCAAGTGATAATTCGCTACCAAATACAACACCGTAACCGCCTGATTCAGCAACATCCTTGATAACAAGCTTCTGAATATTTTCAAGAACATATTTCATATCATCTTCGTAGAAGGGCAGATATGTAGGTGCATTTGAAAGAATAGGTTCTTCTCCTAAATAATACTTAATCATAGCGGGAACATAATAGTAAATACCCTTATCGTCTGCAACGGAGTTACCCGGAGCATTGACAAGTGCAACATTACCTGCACGATAAGCATCCATAATATGTGGAACACCTAAAAGTGAGTCTGCGCGGAATGTCATAGGGTCCATAAAGTCGTCATTTATTCTGCGATAAACTGCACCAACTCGTTTTCTGCTACCTGAATATTCGTTATAATAAAGCACATTACACTCAACAAACAAATCCTGTGGCATTGCAAAAACTGCTCCTGTTTTTTCTGCTAAATATGAGTGTTCAAAGAAAGCAGAATTGAATCTACCGGGAGTAAGCACTACATTTATTCCACCTGTATTTACATAATCGAGTGCATTACGGAGCAAGTCACCATAATTACGATTATCCACAACAGTATTAGCACGGAAGGTATCAGGACTTGCTCTTCGGCAAAGTTCTCTCGCAATCATAGGATATGATGCACCTGATGGCACACGGAGATTATCCTCAAGTACATACCATCTCATATCATTACCCTGAACAAGGTCAATACCTGAAATGTGAGCAAAGACGTCTTTTGGTGATACTGCACCTTCACATTCCATCATATATCCTGCTGCACCATAAACAAATTCTTCGGGAATAATCTTATCCTTTATAATCTGCTTTTTGGTGTAAATATCTTTTAAGAATATGTTAAGTGCCTTGACCCTCTGTTTAAGACCTCTTTCAAGATAGTCAAACTCATCCTTTGATATAATTCGAGGAACAGCATCAAATGGAAAGAGGCGCTCATTGAAAACATTGTTTTTATAGATACCGAATTTAACACCATATCGTGCCAAAAGTCGGTTTATCTCATCTGTATGCTCTATAAGTCCGTACAAATTCTTCACTCCCTGAATTCAAATAGAATTATACATTTTAATTATAATCTTTTTTTACTGTTTTTTCTATTGATGAATATGAAAAATAAATGACTGTTTACTTATTGAAGATACACAAAAGAGCGTTGCAATTATTGATTTTTGTCTGTACTGTGCTATAATTATTTTATATAGAGATTAGGGGGATTTGGTATGGTTACAGGTAAAACTATTGTCCTTACAGGATGTAACAACGGCATTGGTCTTGAAGTGCTTAAACTTCTGCACAAAAACAACAAAATTCTTTGTGTTGATAAAGACATTGACCGTCTGGGTGCTTTTGAGGATGACAACACATACATAATGCAAAAAGACGTTTCTTCAAAGGAAGCAGTTGACGAGATTTTTGAGGTTGCTCTCCAAAAAATGGGCTCAATTGACATCTTCTACGCAAATGCAGGTTACCCATATTACGAAGAATTCAACTATGTTGACTGGGACCGAGTTGCTCGTATGTTTGAAACAAATGTGTACTCACCAATTTATTCTTATCAGAAATATGTTGAATACCTTAAAGGAAGAAAAGGCATTTTTGCAATAACTGTTTCTGCAATCGGCACTATGGCTATGCCCGGCTTTACAATTTACAGTGCATCAAAATTTGCTATGCACGGATTCCAGGAAGGTATCAGAATGGAATTACCTGAAAATGTTCAGCTTACTTGCCTTTATCCGGTTGCAACAAACACAGGTTTCTTCAAGGCAGCCAATGAAATCGAATTCAAAAAACCGTTCCCTGTACAACAGCCTGATGTTGTTGCAAGGAAAATGGTCAAAGGTATTGAAAAAGGTAAGAAAAATGTAAGTCCTTGTGCCCTTTTCGGTCTTTCAAAGGTACTTATGAAATTCCTTCCACCTGTTAAGACTGTTTACCTTGCACTTGAAAAGAGAAAGTTCAGAGAATTTAAAGAAAATGTCAGAAAGTTGGGTAAATAATGTGCTTTGAAATTATGTCAAGTCCTATGAAAATAGGTTCTTGTGAAATAAAAAACAGAATAGTTCTCCCACCTATGCTTATGGGATTCGGTCAGTTTGATGGCAGACCAACTGAAAAACTGATGGACTACTACGAAGAAAGAGCAAAGGGTGGTTGTGGTCTTATTATGACCGAAATCACAAGAGTCAATGACCAGACCGGCTCTGCTGCTTTTGCTCAGCTTGCAGCAAGTCACGATTATCACATTGAACCACTTCGTGAATTGGCTGAAAGAATTCATCGTCACGATGCAAAAATCTTCATTCAGCTTCACCATCCGGGTAGACAGAATGTAGGTCTTTTAGTTGGTACTGTACCACTCAGTATTCAGCTTGAAAAACTTACAAAAGGACTTTACGGTAAACTTCTTTATAAAATGACACCTGCCGTTGGTCCTACTCTTCTGAAAAATGACATTGTTCCATCGAGTGTTGCACCATCAAAATGTCCTCCTGCATATTTTGCAGCAGGCAGGGTAAGAGCTCTCAGATATAAAGAAATAAAAGAACTTGAACAACAGTTTATCGATGCTGCTGAAAGAGTAAAAAAAGCAGGTTGTGATGGTGTTGAACTCCATGCGTCACATGGCTATCTTTTACAACAATTCTTAAGCCCATATACAAACCAGAGAACTGACGAATATGGCGGAAGCCTTGAAAACAGAATGAGATTTCTGCTTAATATTCTTCGTGGCATCAAAGAAAGATGTGGAAAAGATTTCCCGGTTGTTGTTCGTCTTACTGCCGACGAATGTTATGAAATGGTTGGTCAGAAAGGTAAGGGCTACACTCTCGAAGATGGTATAAAAATCGCAAAAGCACTTGAACAGAACGGTGCAGATGCCATTGATGTTTCTTCTGCAGGTTATGATGCCTTCAACTATTGGCTTGAGCCCGTCTCTTTTGAGCCTGGTTGGCGAAAATATATGGCAAAGGCCATTAAGGATGCGGTTTCTATTCCTGTTATGGCCGCAAACCTCATCCGTTCACCTGAACAAGCCGAGCAACAGCTCAAGGATGGCATTCAGGATTTTGTTTCTCTTGGTCGTCCACAAATTGCAGACCCCTATTGGGCAAACAAAGCACTTAATGGTGGCACAATTAAGCGTTGTATCTGTTGTCTTAACTGTATTGAGTCCATGCAGAATAACGCCTACATCGGCTCTCATGGTGAATGTTCCGTTAACCCGTTTGTCGGTCACGAAGGTGAAAAGCTCATAAAAGACGGAAACGGAAGAAATGTTGCAGTAATTGGTGCAGGTCCTGCAGGACTTATGGCATCTGAAATTCTTGCAAGACGAGGTTTTAATGTCACTCTTTTTGAAAAGAATGAAAAAGCAGGTGGACAAATTATCCTTGCTGCTGCACCACCAAAGAAGGACAAAACAATGTGGTTTGTTGAAGATTTGGTTAACACTTGTGAAGATTTGGGCGTAAGTATTCTTCTTAATACGCCTGCAACAGTTGATAAAATAAAAGAACTTAATCCTTACGCTGTAATTGTCGCAACAGGCAGTAACCCAATTAAACCAAAATTTAATGGTAATTACGATTCGGATAAAGTTCTTACTTTTGAAGACATTTTAAATGGCAACGTTGCACTGCAAAACAAAAAGGTTGCTCTTATCGGTTCAGGTATGACAGGTCTTGAAACTGCACACACTCTTACAGAAAATGGTTGCGATGTGACGGTTGTAGAAATGGCAAAGGAAATTGCTCCTGGCACATGGATGCAACATAAAGATGATGTGATACCACATCTTGAAAAAGCAAACACCAAGTTTATGTTAGGTGAAAAACTCTGTGAAATCGGTGATGGCTACATAATCACTGAAAATGTAAAGAATAAAAAGACTTCAAAAGTTGATGCAGAATATGTTGTTCTTGCTCTTGGCTCAAAACCTGAAAATCAGGTTGCTGAAGAAATGAAAAAAGGTGGCTTCAGTCCATATGTAATTGGTGACAGTAAAAAGGTCGGAAGAATTGCAGACGCAACAAAAGATGCATACAACGTTGCAATTTCAATTAAATAAATATAAAAAAGGACGGTTCATAATGAATCGTCCTTATTTTTTGGATTTTGCACTTATTCAATTGGTTTTGAAACCTCTACCCATTCTTTATAGTTTGAGTATTTTTCCAATTCAGGAATTGTAAGTTCAATAGCACTGTTACTACCACCTACTGCAGGGAAAACCGTTTCGAATCGTTTCATTGATGTATCAAGATAAACATCAACACCATCTTTAATACCAAACGGACAAACACCGCCAATCTGATGACCTACATATTCTTCAAGCTGGTCAGGTGACATCATTTTTGCTTTTGTGTGGAATTGTGCTTTATATTTAGAATTGTCAACCTTTACATCTCCTGCCATAAGGATAAGAATTGGCTGTTCACCAACCATAAATGAAAGTGTTTTTGCAATTCTTGCTCCCTCAACACCTAAAGCCTGAGCTGCAAGTTCAACGGTTGCACTTGAAACTTCGAATTCCTGAACTCTGTCTTCCATCCCGAATTGACGGAAATATTCTCTGCCTTTTTCTATAGACATATTTTAACACCTACTCACTTAGTATCATTCTGAGGAACAAAGTGACGAAGAATCTCAAAACATAACACAGATTCCTCGCTTCGCTCAGAATGACATTAAACATTAGATTATAATTTCGGCGGGGTCAAGACCCCGCCCTACCATTTTTATTTTATGAATTAGTTAATTTCTGAAAGCTTAACCGGTCTGCCTTCGTTTGCTGATTTTTCAGCAGCAAGAGCAATCTTAACTGACTGTAAACCTGCATGAATACCAACAGGAGTTTCTTTGTTGTTTACACAACAGTCAACGAACTGTCTTACTTCTTCTGCGAATGAGCCCATATATCTTTCAAGGAAGAAATAGAGTGGTTTTTCGCCTGTAACACCATTAGCATCTGCAATAACTGCAGTTGAAAGTGTGTCGTTAGCAGTTGCTACCATACCCTTTGAGCCGAAAAGCTCTGCTCTCTGGTCATAACCATACATAGCCTGACGAGAGTTGTCAATAACTGCAAGAGCACCATTTTCCATTTTCATAGAAATGATAGCTGTATCAAAGTCTCCATATTCACGGATACCGGGATTGATAAGAGCGTCAGCGTAAACATAAAGTTCTTCAACATCACTGTTAGTAAGGAAGCAAGCCATATCGAAATCATGAATTGTCATATCAAGGAAAATACTTGCTGCACAGTAACCAACAGGTGGTGCCTGTGGGTCACGGGATGTGATTTTAAGAATCTGTGCTTCACCGATTTTGCCTTCATCATAAGCTTTACGTACTGCCGCAAAGTTATGGTCAAAACGGCGGTTGAAACCTACCTGGAATTTGCACTCAGGATGTGCTTTAAGAGCGTCTGCGATTTCAAGAATCTTATCAACTGTGTTTGCAAGTGGCTTTTCACAGAATACGTGCTTACCTGCATTGATTGCTTCAATAGAAATTGGAGCATGAGTGTCAGTTGATGAACAAACAAGAACTGCATCGATGTCTTTATCTTCAATAATTTTTGTGTAATCTGTGTAGATGTTCTGAACACCAAAGCCTTCACAGAAAGCTTTTGTTTCGTCGTTCATAAATGGGTCTGCGATTGCAACAACTTCAGCACCCTTTACGTGGTATGTAATTGATTCAAGGTGAACTTTACCAATACGGCCAGCACCGATAATACCGATTTTAAGCATAATAATTTCTCCTTATTTAATTTTATAATTATGTTGGTGTCATTCTGAGGAGTGTTAACGACGAAGAATCTCCATAAAGGTGAAAGAGATTCTTCGCTACACTCAGAATGACAGTATAATTCTAAATTCTTTATTTAACAGGACACAAATTAGATAGTTCCATCCCATGTACTAACATTAGTATTAGATTTTTCTTCTTCGTCAAACCAGTGAGTTGTAACTGCCTTTGATTCTGTGTAGAAACGGTATGCATCCTTGCCGAGACAGTGAAGGTCACCGAAGAATGACTGCTTGTGTCCTGAGAATGGGAAGAAACCAACAGGAACAGGAATACCAACGTTGATACCAACCTGACCGCCGTCTGTAAAACGAGCAAACTGACGTGCAAAATAACCGCTCTGTGTATAGATAACAGAACCGTTTGCATAAGGGTTGTCGTTCATAATCTTAAGACCTTCTTCGAAGTTCTTACAACGCTTGATGCAAAGAACAGGTCCGAATACCTCTTCGTCACCGATTGTCATGTCAGCTGTAACCTTGTCAAAGATTGTAGGTCCGATGAAGTAACCGTTTTCGTAACCTTCAACCTTAACATCACGACCATCAAGAACGAGTTCTGCACCTTCGTCAACACCCTTCTGGATGTCAGCAAGAACCTCTTCGTAATGCTTTTTATATGTGATAGGTCCGAGCTTTGATGTCTTTTCCCAAGATGGACCAACCTTAATATTCTTTGCCTGTTTAACAAGTTCAGCAACAAACTTGTCTGCAATAGCCTCTTCAACTACACAGCAAGTAAGAGCCATACAACGCTGACCAGCACAACCATAAGCTGAATTGATAACACCTGCAACTGTTCTTTCAAGTGCACAGTCTGACATAACGAGAGCGTGATTCTTAGCCTGTGTCAAAGCCTGACAACGCTTGCCTGCCGCTGCTGCACGAGAATAAACCTTAAGACCAACAGGAGTTGAACCAACGAATGTGATACCCTTAACATCAGGATGGTCAAGAATTGTGTTTACTTCGTTTCTTGAACAAGTGATAACATTGATAACACCGTCAGGAACGCCTGCTTCTTTATAAATTGCAGCAAATTTCATTGCTGTTTTTGGTGTAAGAGATGCTGCTTTAAGAACCATTGTATTACCTGTTGCGATACAAGTCGGAGCCATCCAACCGAATGGAATCATTGCAGGGAAGTTAACAGGAACGATACCTGCAAACACACCAAGAGGTTCACGATACTTAACTGTATCATAACCTGTTGAAGCATCCATAAGGCTTTCACCCATCATAAGAGATGGAACCTGAGTTGCGAGTTCTGTACCTTCTTTTGCCTTGAGAACGTCGCCTTCTGCTTCGCCCCAAACCTTACCGTTTTCGCAAGCAACACACATTGTGAGTTCTTCCATATCACGGATAATAAGTTCACGGATTTTGTAAAGAATCTGTGCTCTCTTGATTGCAGGAGTTGCTCTCCAACCCGGATATGCTGCTTTTGCAGCCTCGATTGCTTCAAGAACTTCATCATTTGTACAGCAAGGTGCCTGTCCTACAACTTCACCTGTGCTTGGATTGTGAAGGTCATACCAAACATCAGTTTTTGAGTCTTTAAACTGACCATTCACAAAATACTGTAATTTTTCTACTGCCATATTTATTTTCTCCTTAATGGAATGATTGTTTTATTGGTGTCATTCTGAGGAGTGTAACGACGAAGAATCTCACAAGTTCTATTGTCTTATTAAAAAGAGATTCTTCACTACGCTCAGAATGACATTATTGCAAGTATGGAAGCCTGCTCCTACAAATTGCATTTTCTAGTTTTACAAGATACCACACTTAATTTTTAGGTATTTTTTCGTTTAACAAGGCTTGCGAGTGAAGGCGTATGTAAGATACTCCGAACGAGCATAACGCAGTTAAACGGGAAAAGACCAAAAATTATAAACCAGAAACCTCTGCGATGTATTTACGAGCTTTGAGTGCATATTCAAATGGATTTGCAATTGCTGGGTCCTGCTCTGCTTCAACAAGAACATATCCTTCATAGCCTGTTTCTTCAAGAACATCGAATACAGGTTTGAAATCGATAACACCGTCACCGGGAACTGTGAAAGCACCTGCACGAACACCCTGAAGGAAGCTCATTTTTTCTGCCTTAACCTTTGCCACAACATCAGGACGGATATCCTTGAGATGTACATGACGGATTCTCTTTGCATACTTCTTAAGAACTGCCATATAGTCTTCACCACAATATGCAAGGTGACCTGTGTCGAAAAGAAGACCGAAAAGTTCAGGGTCTGTGTTTTCCATCATTCTGTCGATTTCAGCTGCAGTCTGAACAACTGTACCCATGTGGTGATGGAAACAAAGAGCAATGCCCATATCCTTTGCAACTTTACCAAGCTTATTGATACCACTGCAGAGCATATCCCATTCTTCATCATTCATTACATATTTATCATCGAAGATTGAAAGGTCTGTACCCTGAATTGAGTGTCCCTGTTCAGAAATACCAACAACCTTTGCACCCATTTCCTTAAGGAATGTGATGTGCTCGATGAAGTCCTTTTCAACTTCTTCATAAGGTTTTGTGATAAGGAAGCTTGAGAACCAAGCATTGCAAATCTGCATACCACGGAGTTCAAGTGCCTTTTTAAGAACTTTTGTATCTCTTGGGTACTTGTTACCAACTTCACAACCTGTGAATCCTGCAAGTGCCATTTCAGAAATGCACTGTTCAAATGTGTTTTCTGCACCAAGGTCAGGCATATCGTCATTTGTCCAAGCGATAGGTGCAATACCAAGTTTTACTTTGTTTTTGTCGAGCATATCAATATCTCCTTGCCTTATTTTTATTTTCTTCCTTCACTGCGAAGGCATCATTTACTTTTTCATTAGTTGAAACAGATGGAACACCTGTATGCCACCAAGCACCATAACCATCGGTCATTGATTTTGGAAGCACTTTAATGTCAATAAGTGTTGAAACTGTCTGTTTCTGTGAATCCATAAGAGCAAATTCGAGTTCTTCCATTGTTTTTGCAGTGTATGTCTTGCAACCATAAGCTGCGGCAGCCATAGCAAAATCAATTGGAATAAGGTCGCCTAAAAGTTCACCATTATCATTTCTGTAACGGAATTCTGTTGCAAGATTACCGATGCCATTTGACATCTGAAGGTTGTTGATACAACCGAATCCACTGTTATCGAAAAGAAGAACGTTAATTTTCTGTTTTTCCTGAATACTTGTAACAAGTTCAGAATGAAGCATCAAATAACTTCCGTCACCGCACATTGCATAGCTTTCACATTCAGGATGTGCCATCTTGCTGCCGAGGGCACCTGCGATTTCATAACCCATACATGAATAACCATATTCCATATTGTATGAATAACGACTGTCTGAAGTCCACATTCTCTGAAGACATCCTGGAAGTGAGCCTGCTGCACCTGTACAAAGAGCATCAGCTGGAATGAGCTTTCTAATCATAGCAAGAGCTGCTGTCTGTGTAATTACGCCACCGATTTTCTCAACAAATTCAGGAATTGTCTTTTCATCACGAGCTTCAATAAGAGGTTTGAAGTTTTCGTCATATTTATAGTTTGCAAGGAATTCCATTTCCTTGTCCCATCCTGCTTTTGCATCTTTGATTTCAGTTGTGTATGCTGACTTGTAACCAGCTTTGCGAAGTTCATCACCGAGAGCAAGAATACCAAGCTTAGCGTCAGCAACCATCTTAACTGCATCAAGCTTATATGCATCAAAACGTGATGTATTGATTGTAACCATCTTGACGTCATCCTTGAAAAGTGACTTTGAAGCAGTTGTAAAGTCAGAGAAACGAGTACCGATACCGATAACAACATCTGCATCCTTTGCCATTACGTTACCTGCAGAGTTACCTGTAACACCAAGACCACCAAGGTTGTATTTATCAGATGAAAGGCAAGCAGTTTTACCACTCTGTGTTTCTGCAAAAGGAATGTTGAATTCTGCACAGAACTTTTCAAGTGCTTCACCTGCTTCTGAATAACGAACACCGCCACCACAGATTACAAGTGGTTTTTTAGCATTCTTAACTGCATTTACAACATCTTCAAGTTCTTCTGTTGCCACTGGCATACGAATGATTTTATGTACTCTCTTCTGGAAGAAACTGTCCGGGTAATCATAGCTTTCACCCTCAACATCCTGACAAAGACAAATTGCAACTGCACCCGCATTTGCAGTATCTGTAAGTGCTCTCATTGCATTTATCATTGCTGACATTAACTGTTCAGGACGAGTAATTCTGTCCCAATATCTTGTAACTGCTTTATAAGCATCGTTTGTCGTTGTTGCAAGTGAGTTTTCCTGCTCAAACTGTTGAAGAACAGGGTCAGGCTGACGAGTTGAGAATGTGTCAGCAGGGAATAAAAGAAGTGGCACATTGTTAACTGTTGCAGTTGCTGCTGCAGTAATCATATTAGCAGCACCCGGGCCGATTGAAGATGCACAAGCGATAATCTTTCTTCTGTTGTTCATCTTTGCAAAGGCTGTAGCAACGTGAGCCATACCTTGTTCGTTTTTGCCCTGATACACTTTAAGTCCACCCTTGTCAGAATCAAGTGCTTCACCAAGACCTAAAACAATACCGTGACCGAAAACTGTAAAAATTCCGTCAACAAACTTTGTTTCAACGCCATCAAAAGACACATACTGATTGTCAAGGAATTTAACAAGTGCCTGAGCCATTGTCATTTTTGCCATAATATCATCTCCTCATTATAAATCAAGAAGCCATTTATGCTTCGGGTCATCAATTCTTGTTTTAATCCATGGGTCATTTTCTAAATGTCTAATCATCCACACATAGCACATTGAATAACCAGGAGCTGCTACCTGCTGATGAGTTTTCATTGGTGTGATACAAAGAACACCCTGGTCCTCTACTTTATAACAATCATCACCGTTAAAACCTACGCCGAAACCTTGTGGTTTATCGAATTCATAATAATAAACCTCAGGCTGTGGGTGATAATGTGGTGGATAACTTGACCAACAACCAGGTTTGTGGATAACCTCGCCAAGAACCATATTTGAATATGGTGCATTTTCATAATCAAAAAGTGTGAGAACTTGTCTGTGAGCAGTACCATTCCATT
>JAZNLY010000092.1:0-4235 GCA_045579305.1 Candidatus Fimenecus sp.
TGTCCCATTCCTGACGCATAATGCTTGCACCCAGCTCTCCTGAGCATATAACATGGTGATGCGGACGATGCTTCTTATCTCCGATTTCAGTTGTTGTTATGTATTTAAATTCGAAGCCTGCTTTCTGATACTTGCGCTTAATTCTTCTTAACCAGTTTTTAAGAAGCTTGTCCGCCTCGGCAAGGTTAACATCATATTCGGCAGGATAATTCAGTCCGATATAATAATCATTTGTTCCGAAGTTTTCCTGGATAAGCCATGTGAGCCTACGGGCCGCATTCTTCTGATTGAGTTTTTTCTGAGTTTCTGAGCTCGGCTTGTATTTTGCTTTGCGAGACTTCGATATTTTCCGCACCGGGTAAATATCAATTTCCATATAGTCGCCCGAACAATGTCGGCACTCTCTCATTAAACTTCTCATGGCTTCTCCTTTCAGAATTTTTGCTTTTTCTTCCTTTTGAAGTTGGTCAATAACTTAATACCCCATACTTCCTCTTAACGGACTCTGCCGTCCGTTTGCGTTTTTCCTTATGGTTTGAGGGACAAGTCCTGAACTTGCCCCTCTTTTTTTCTGTTTATCCGTAAATTACTGTCATCATCTTAGCTCTTGCAAGCTGCTGCGCTGCTTCGGAAAAATCCTCTTCACTCAACAGCATCTGCATCTGTCTGTATGCTTCAATGTTTACTTCTTCCTCGCTTTTTCCTCTTGCACAGCCGAGATAAATAATTCTCTGTCGGCACATAGCAAAGAGTGCTGCTTCATATTCGTTTGTGTCAATCATTGTAGATCCTCCTGTTCGATTTTATTTTCTTCAAGCCACTCAGCATAATCTTCCCTTTTTCTGAGTCTCTTGCATACTGCTTCACAAAAGATCTCGCAATAAACGATAAAGACCTGAAGCTGAGGGCATTGATTTGTTTTAATATCAACGACTCTTTCTCTTTCAAAAGACTTAGTCTGTTCGTTATATTCCGACTGAACAACATAAGCTTCGTCACGCTGAATCAGCCGTGCAACCTTCCAGTCCGTTGGTCTTGGAAACATTACTTTTTCGTCCATCTGAACCTCCTGTTATCAGAAATGATCTGCGCCATCTTCGCCACTCTTTTTTGTATCTGTTCATCATAATGCAGTCGAATTCATGTCTTTCGTCATCGGAAAGCGGTGCAAAATACGGGACCTGCCTTTCCTTTCTGAACTTTTCAAACTCTGCACGAACGGTCGGATGATGAAGATTGGTGAAATATCCCCACTCGTCGGGATGCTTGAACATAAAGGTAACATCGTGTATTTTTCTTTTTTGGTAAAGGTTTTCCTGCTCAATTATGTTCATCCTTTATACCTCTTCACTATTCCTTCTTACTTATTACTTCAAGACTCCGCCCCGTTCGCAAACACCGGTTGTTTATCAAGAAATAAGCGAGAGTAATGCCTCCTTTCTTTAAACATTATTTCAGTCGAATATTATTAAATTGTTTTTTACATAAAAATGAAAATTGGTTAATAGATCAGTAGGAGTTTTTTCACTTAACCGGTGCTTGAAAACGAGGCGGAAAACTTGTTATTTATCGAGCAATTCTCTGAGAGCTTTGTTTTTTCTCGCGAGCTGAAGGTTGTTCTTTTCAAGAACCTCGTTTTCCTTCCTGAATCTGTGATTTTCACAAACAAGCTCGGCAAATTTGAATATCAATGCAAACAATGCTATACCGAAGAAAAACCCGAATATCCCGGTGTACATATAAATTTCCATGGTCAGTTCTCCTTAATATGAGTTTTAAGCAGGACCTGCATACTGTAAAATAAGAGTACAATTTCTATTTGACACAATTGAAAATTGTACTCAGCCGTTCGAAGTTGCCGCTTCGGACGGTTATTTTTTTGCTTTTGCAAAATGCTTGTCCTTATCCTGCCAATCAGACCCCGGGAGCTGATTTGTAAAAAATATATATTGAAAGGAGGTCAACCAAAGGATGTGTGCAGCATCCCCAAATGAACGGTTTATTTGAGAAGACTCTCCCGAAGCCTGACTCACAGGATAAGGCTCGTCCGATGTTTTAAACATCCTTGTTAATTCAGGTCAGCGCTGCAAATTCATCAGGGTGCTGTGAATAATACTCTGACATTGCATTTGCCATCCTCTGACCTAAGTTCCGTTTAACTTTTACAAGTTCATCCGGAGGAATATCAGAAAAATTTACCGTCGTTCCGTCCTCCTTTATAAGGTGACATGAGAATGTGATCTCTTTTTTACTCATATCAAACCCTCCTTTATGTAATCCTATGGGTTTGTGGTGTTGTCCTATGTTGTAGTTTTGATTTGGTTGTGGTATAATGGCGAAAAATAAAAGGATGTGATTAAATGTCTACTTATAAATGCCCCTATTGCAACACTCTTCTTTTGGATAGTCAAAATTGTCGTTCAACTAATTTTAATAACCACGGAACCCCTGATGTTTTTTTGAGCTCTGCTCTGTTTACACTTCGTATTTACTTTTGTCCTCAATGCAAGAAAACCACCATTATATTCGATGGAGAGTCCGGTGAAATAACAGGTTACTCAACGACAATCCTTCCAAAAAGTCTCGCAAAACAATTTCCCGATTATGTCCCTCACCAAATCCGAGAAGATTACGAAGAAGCTTACAGTATCGTTAACTTAAGCCCAAAAGCATCAGCGACCCTTTCACGCAGATGCTTGCAGGGAATGATTCACGACTTTTGGAATGTTCATGAAAAAAACCTCAACGCAGAAATAACAGCTCTGAAAGATAAGGTATCAACTTCCGAATGGTCTGTTTTAAATAGCATCAGACAACTCGGTAACATCGGTGCCCATATGGAACATGACATAAACCTTATTGTTGATATCGACCCCCAAGAGGCTGAAAAGCTTTTAGTTGTAATCGAACATTTCATTGAAAAATGGTATGTATCGAGACATGATACCGAGCTACTCTTCAACGAAGTCATAGACATTAACGACAATAAGCAAAAACAACGCAAGTCTTAACCTTCTGTTTCTGCTAACAAATTTCCGTCCAATGACCAATACTGTATACTTTGTCTGCATGGATCATCTATTGTCCCTCTTCCTTTCAAAGCAATTGTACGAATCACTGGTATAACCTTTGCGCTGTCTGTCCCTCTCGGACGGGCAGCTTTTTTCATTGCGACTTGCTCTTGTATCTCAGCTTCTGCCATAGCTTTTTGAAATGCATCCATACCGTTCTCCTTTGCTGTTTATTTTCTTTCGACATATAAATATATTGTGAATACTGTCCGAGATCTGTTTTGCTGACTACAGTTAAATCGTCACAACAAAAATCAATCTCACCTACAAAGGTCAGTTGGATGTGCAGTGTCTCATCCTGATTGGCGGCAATTTTCATCGCGATAACATCTTCTGATATGTATCGTTCATCCATGTAGATATCCGTAACTATTCCGTTTTCCGTCTGCCTTGGCCTAATTTCAAATTTCATATATCCTCCTTGTTCACGTTTCGTTTCCTTTAGGCACTACAGTCCGCAATATGGGACTGTGGTTGTTTTGCTTGTTCTTTTCAAATTGACAAGTTCTTGAATCCTACCTATAATTAATTTGTAAACTTCATATATCACTACTATAAGTTGTTTACAGATTAATCAGGGAGGTGAAAACTATTGGCAAATAAAAAGCAGACAAGCAAAAGTGTTGCTTCAAAGGCTTCGAAAATTCTTTCGGATGGTCGTTACAGCAAAACATCCAAAAGTGTAGCCGGAAGCGCCTTGTCGCAGACAAAGAAAAGTAAATAACTACCAACTGAGCAAGATGCAAGATGTGTCTTGCTCAAACTTTTTCAATAAAACAAGGTCCAATCAATGTTGAGTACTTTGGCAATTCGCTTTGCAACAGGTACACTCGGAGTTCGTTTACCTCGCTCAATGTTGCAGTATGCACCTTCGCTGATACGTACAATATCCGATAGTGCTTTCATTGTCAGACCACTTTGTTCCCTTGCTTCTTTTAAGAATGCTCGCCCGTCCATACTTGCCTCCTTTGTTTCCTTTAAACACTACAGTCCGTAATATGGGACTGTGGTTTATTTTTTATCCACCTTTGAAAAACATTCGTACTTATTTTTGTGTTTACGATTGTTTTTCACCTTCCCGAACTTTCGTCTCGGTGTCTGAAAAGATTTCTTTTTTCCTGTGAAATGGTTGAAGTTTGGATTCGGCATAGATTTCTCCTTTCT
>JAZNLY010000093.1:0-7335 GCA_045579305.1 Candidatus Fimenecus sp.
GTGTATGCGATACAAGCAAGGTCATCAGGCTTAACTTCTGCATTGATAAAGTCATTATTACCAGCATCTAATGAGGCCTGACCCTCTTTAAGGAAGTCATTATAATCATCTGTGCAGAAATATAACATTTTTGGCATCTCAGGATTAGCTTTGAATTCTTCAACAGCTTTGTTGAATTTTGGGGTGTAGAATAAAGCATCGCAATCACAACGGATAAGTTGGTCTGCAAGGTCAGCATATGGAAGTTTAGCATCCATAGGAACTGTGATGTTACAACCACAGATAGTAGCGTAGTATGCAATCATCCATTCGAAACAGTTTTCGCCGATGATAGCAATTTTTTTCTTTCCGTTAAGACCTTTTATATAGAAAAATGTACCGAGAGCAGCAATTTCAGACCATGTCTGGTTGAAGCTTCTTTCACATTCGTTCTTGTTTTTATCAAGGAAAACAAACTGTCTTTTATTTTGACCTTTTTGTGCGCCTGTAACGATAATTTCTTTAAGTGTTTTATAATCGGGAATATTTGCATTGCCGGCATTAATGTGTTTTTTTGCCATTTGTCGAACCCCTCGTCTCTGTATATATTGTTTACAAATATCAGAACTTGACACATGTAAACCATTTCGATTATAATAACAAAAAAACAATAAAAAGTCAATAATACTAAAAAAACTTATACACAAAAGGAGAATTGTCAATGTACGATGGAAATAATCCAACAGCTTTGAAATCACAACAATGGTTAACAGAAACTCTTCTTGATTTAATGGAAGAAAAGCCTTATGAAGAAATATCGATTATGGACATATGTAAAAAGGCGGACTTGTCAAGACAAACATTCTATAATTATTTTGAATCAAAAGATGAATTATTCAGATATTTACTTCGTAGCACTTATGAGAGCAAATTAAATGAGATGAAAGAAATTCCTTCATCCAACGAGGCAATTTCTGTGTTTGTAAATACTGCAAGAGAAAATAAAAGATTAGTTTCTGCAATTGTAAAAAATAATATGGGAAATATTGTATCTGATGAAATATTTCAATGTATAACAAGATTTCTTAATAGATTTATTCCTAACTTTTCAAACCAACCTCATTTTGCTTATCATGTAGTTTTATTATCAGGTGCATTGACTCATTTCCTGACATATTATGCAAGAAATAATAATGAAATGTCTGAAAAGGAGATGACAGTAATTCTTGAAACATTTTTATCAGGTAAGGTTTTCCGTTTGTTAAGAGCTTCAAAATATATAAAAAAGGTACTCAAATGAGTACCTTTTTTTATTTTTTATTCGTGAGTATGAGTGTGTGTTTCTGTTGGTGTGGATTCAATAAGATGAATTGTACCTTCAACACTATCTATTTTAAAATCTGAAAAATATTCGATTTTTGTGTCACCCTTTACAGCGTGAGTTGGCTGTAAAAGTAAAATAGCAAAATCTTTATATGTTATTTGGCTGATTTTTGGAATTGGAATATTTTCGTAAACCTTCTTTTCGCCAATGTCTTCACCAAGTGTAAATTTCTGATTTTCAAAATCAATTGTAACAGCCTTTTCAGTATAAGAATAAGTATAATTAAGCTTTAGTTTTGATTTTGAAAGGTCAATATTATACTGTTCTCTAAGTTTATAATAGTGTCTGAAACGTAAATGTGCATAATTTCCAGAGCCGTCTTTTGTGAAGAATGATTCTTCAATAAACTCAAAATATGTTTCAAAGTTTTCAGCAGTAATCTTAACATCTCCGACTGTCTGAACAGCTTCTGTTGTAGGTGTATCCTGAACATCAGCCTTTTCATCTTTACATGCAACAAGTGAAAGACAAATAACAAAAGCTAAAAGTAATGCAATAATTTTTTTCATTTTCAATATCCTCATTTCGTAACAATTGTATTAATTTAACATAAATGATAAATTAATGATGTGGTCGGAGTGACAGGACTTGAACCTGCGGCCTCTTGACCCCCAGTCAAGCGCGCTCCCAGCTGCGCCACACCCCGAATTATTCGGTCTTGAACATAATAACATAAAGCGGCTTGTTTTTCAAGTAAATTTATAAATTTTTCTTTGCCTTTTATTTTTTTATATGATAAAATAATTTTGAGGTGAATAATATATGAAAAAAACATTAAAAATATTTGTAGTTACTTTTGTTTCATTAGTCCTCATTTCTGCAATTTTATGGGGAAGTGCGATTTATATTTATTATCCCCATTATGTAAAAAACAAAACTGAAATCAAAATTTCAAATACATCTGATGCTAATGATATAAAAATTATGAGTTACAACATCCGTTGCCATGCTCCTAATGATTTTGGTCACAAAAACTGGTTTTATCGTGCTGATTTGGTCGTTGACACTATTGAAAAAGAACAACCAGGTGTTATTGGTTTTCAAGAGGTAAATAGCTGGCAATATGATTACCTTTGTGACACAATGCCAATGTATGATTCCATTATTACTTATCGAGACGATACACCGGTTTATTCCGAAGGATGTCCTGTTTTTTACAGAACAGATTTGTATACCTTGGTTAACAAGGGTTCATTTTGGTTATCTGAAACCCCCGAAGTTATGAGTAAGGACTGGGGCGCAGCCTGTTATCGAATCTGTAGTTATGTTATTCTTAAAGAAAATGCTACAAATAAAGAGTTTGTTGTATTTAATACACATCTTGACCATATAAGTGATGAAGCAAGAATAAATGGCATTAATGTAGTTCTTGATAAAATCAAAGATTTTGGTTCCATTCCTGCAATACTTATTGGTGACCTAAATGCAGAAGAAGATTCAGAAACATATAAGAGTGCAACAGAATCATTCAGTGATTCAAAATATCAGACAGAAAATACAATGACAAGTTGTACATATCAAAATTGGGGAACAGAACTTGACCGAGAATGTATTGACTACATAATGGTTTCAAAAGATGATTTCAAGGTTAATTCATATAAAGTGATTACTGATACATATGACGGTACATATACAAGTGACCACTTCCCACTAATAGCAAGCTTAACATTATAAAAAAGAGGAGATAAGTTTTTGCTTATCTCCTTATCTTATGCCAATTCTAACCATATCGTTTCAAGCTCTTCAAGTTGTTCTTCTTTCACTTTAATTTTTTCAAGAATTTCAGACAATTTTTCATAGTTACTTGATATATCCGGAGTTTCAATTAATTGCTTTAATTCATCAACTTCGGTTTGAAGAACATCAATTTCTTTTTCGATGTTCATTAGTTTAGCACGGCGTTTTCTGTCCTGTGCTTTATTTTTTCTGTCTTCAGAATATTTATTTGCTGATTGATTTTTTGTTTCTGATTTTGATGCTTTTTCTTTTTGCTCAAACTGAGAATGTTCTTTATAATAATCATAATTTCCATTATAAATTATGATTTCATCGCTTTTCATTTCAATTATTTTATTTGGAACAGAGTTGAGCAGATATCTGTCGTGAGAAACCATAATAAGAGTACCTTCATATTGACTTAATGCAAGGTCTAAAGCTTCTTTTGCCTTATAGTCAAGGTGATTTGTAGGTTCGTCAAGAATAAGTACATTTGAACGCTCAAAGACAATTATACATAGTGCAACCTTAGCTCTGTTTGCACCACTTAATTCTTTTATCCGTTTAAAAACATCTTCATCCTCAATAAGGAACCTTGCAAGCATACTTCTTATCTCATATTCGGTTTTGATAGGGAATCTTCGGTGAACTGATTCCAATGCAGTCAGATTCAAATCAAGTGATGACAGTTCTTGGTCAAAATATGATATTTTAACGTTTCCACCAAAGCGTACTGAGCCCTCATAGGGAATTTTCTTGAGTATAGCTTTTAGTAATGATGATTTGCCAACACCATTTTTACCAACAAATGCAACTTTTTCATTTCGTTGTATTTCGAGATTAAAGTTTTCGAAAAGAACTCTCTTGTTTTCTGATTTGCCAACACTGACCTTTAATCCTTTACATTCAAGAATTAATTTGTGTGGCTCAATATCAAAAGGGAAGGAGATGTGCAAATCTTTTACCTGTGGATTAGGTTTAGCTTCAAGTTCCATCTTTTCAAGTGCTTTTACTCTTGAGCCAACACTGTTGATACTACTCGATTTTGCAAGGTTTTTTCTTACATAATCTCTTAAGTCCTCAATTTCTCTTTGTTGTTTTTCATATTCTTTTGTAAGTGTTTTGATTCTCTCTTCTTTTTGCTTTAAAAAAGAAGAATATCCACCTTCATATCGAACTAATTCACAATTTTCAATCTCACAGATATCTGATGCGACACAATCAAGGAAATATCTGTCGTGTGATACAATAATTACAGCACCCTTGTATTCTTTCAGATAATTTTCAAGCCAGTTGAGCATACTGAAATCAAGGTGGTTAGTAGGCTCGTCAAGTATAAGCAGATTAGGATTTTCAACAAGAATTTTCGCAAGTGCAAATCTTGTTTTTTCACCACCGGAAAGGACTGCGACAGATGTTTTCATATCAAAATTACCAAATCCCATACCATTCAGTACAGTATTGATTCTGACTTCTGCGTTGTGTCCGTCAGCAGCATCATATATATTTGTATATTTATCATATTCTTCTGAAAGTAATTTATATTCTGTGTCACTTGCTTTTGACATTTTTTCAGAAATATCATTGATTTTTTTTCTTGTATCAAATACAAGCTTTAATGAATCCTGTATTTCTTCTTCAAGAGTGTTTGTTGTGTTAAGTGCCTCATTCTGTTTGAGATATCCGATTCTTAAATCGGATTTTACAGATATTATACCTTCATCTTCGTCAAGATTTCCGGAAATAATGTTTAAAAGAGTAGACTTACCAACACCGTTAATTCCAAGGAGACCAATACGGTCCTTTTCATTAACAGAAAGTGTAATATTACTTAATATTTTTTTGTCTAAAAAGCTTTTATGAACATTATTGAGTGAGATTAACATAACAAAATCCTTTTGAATATTTTTAAAAATAAGGGACTGATTTCAGTCCCTTTTATATTTATATTTTTTCAAGAATACTTCTTGCAACACTTATGCCGTTTGACGATGCCTGCATAAGTCCACGTGTTACTGAAGCACCATCACCGATAGCATGAAGTCCATTAACGCTTGTTTCAAAGTTTGTATCTACAACAACTTTGTTTGAATAGAATTTAACTTCAACACCATAGAGCAGGGTTTCGTCACTTGCAATACCTGGAGTTACTTTATCAAGAGCTTCAAGCATTTCAGCAATATCCACCATAATTCTATGTGGGAAAACAAGTGATAAATCACCGGGTACAGCATCTTTAAGTGTTGGAATAAGATTATTTCTGCAAAGTCTTTCAGCAGTTGTTCTTCTGCCACGTTTAAAGTCACCATATGTCTGTACAAGGATTTTTCCGTCACAGAGCATATTACTCAACTGAGCAATATGTTTACCATATTCAATAGGGGATTTAAAAGGTTTTGTAAAATTTTTAGATACAAGAAGTGCAAAATTTGTGTTGTTTGTTTTGTATTCTGCGGATTTATATGCATGACCATTAACAACAGCAAGACCATTGTCATAATATTCTGTCGCAACTTCGCCTGATGGGTTAGTACAGAAAGTTCTTATTTTGTCGTCAAAAGTAGGTGAGTAGTAAACAAGTTTAGCCTCATAAAGGTTTTCGTTAAGAAATTTCATAACTTCGTCACGTACTTCGACACGAACACCAACATCAACTGTACCGACCTGAGTTTCAATACTGTGATTTTTGCATATATTACTAAGCCATTCAGCACCTTCACGTCCAACAGCGGCAACAACTTTTTCTGAATAATATGTTTCTCCACCAGCCGTAACACCTTTAACCTGATTATCCTCAATAACGATATCTTCAACCATTGTATTAAAGAGAATATTACAGCCATTATCTTCAAGGTGACGTTGAAGTCTGCCATAAATCTTGTAACCTTCTTCAGTGCCTAAATGACGGATAGGGCATTCAATAAGCTTGAGGTTAGCATTAATAGCTTTTCTTCTGATTTCTTCAATTTCCTTATGTCTATCTATACCATAAACATTCTTATCCGCACCAAAATCAAGGTAAACACTGTCTGCTTCTTTAAGCAATTCAAGTGTTTTCTCGTAGCCAAGAATATCAGGAAGTGTACCACCAACATCAGGAGAAAGTGAAAGTTTTCCATCAGAAAAAGCACCTGCACCTGCAAACCCTGTTGTAATTGAACAAGGCTTACATCCAACACATTTTTTAGTTGTTCTTTTTGGACACATTCTTTTTTCAATTGAACGTCCTTTTTCAATCATAAGAATATTGATGTCAGGCTTTTTTGCCAAAAGTTCATAAGCACAGAAAATACCTGAAGGACCTGCGCCGATAATAATAACATCAAATTTATTATTCATAAAATATCACCCAATTATCTTTCTTCGCGGAAATAGTTTAAACCAAGGCTTGCTGGTGGTTGATGTTCTCTCTTTTTACGCATGCTTGTAATAATAAGAACAACTATTGTTGAGATATAAGGTATCATCTTAAACAATTCCTGTGTTTCTGTACCGAGACCTTGAATATAGTTGTTAGCGTTACAAAGTGCACCGAAGAAGAAGGAACCAACAATTGCTAATGATGGTTTCCATAAAGCAAAAATAACAAGAGCAATTGCCATCCAGCCTCTGTCACCAAAAGCATTATTTGTCCAACAACCATTAGCATAAGCCATAACGTATTGAAGACCACCAAGACCAGCAATAGCACTACCGATAGCTGTTGCAACATATCTGTATTTAACAACATTGATACCTGCGGCATCTGCAGTAGCAGGATTTTCACCAACTGAACGAAGGTTAAGACCGGTACGTGTTCGATTAAGGACAATTGAAACAATTATCGCAATAATAATTGCAAAGTAAGTTAAAAAGTCATATGAAAGAAAAAGTTCGCCAATAACACCAAGTTTGCTATAAAACGGTAATTTAGCAGAAAAGAATGAACTTGTATTTGACAGAGCAATTGAAGGCAAATCACTGTTTGTAATACTGATAAGTGAAGAACCAAGGAAATTACCTAAACCAATACCAAATGTTGTAAGAGCAAGACCTGTAACATTTTGGTTAGCGTGAAGTGTTACAGTTAAAAAGCTGTATATAAGTCCCATTAAAATAGAGCCAATAATCGCAAAAAGAAGTGGAATAAGAACAGCAAGAAGTGGATTCATATTATCAATATTATTTCCACACGAATTTTCATAAATAAGAGAGCCTGTGACACCACTTATTGCACCAACGTACATAATACCAGGGATACCAAGGTTTAAGTGACC